>DATFXC010000189.1:0-3883 GCA_035258625.1 Candidatus Udaeobacter sp.
AAAATCGGCGTCGAGGATGCATAGAAATTCGCCTTCCGCAGCAGCGAGTCCCACGGCGAGAGCGCCAGCCTTAAAGCCGGTGCGATCAGTTCGATGAATCCGCTGGACGTTGAAGCCGTGCCGGCGCAATTCCTCCGCACACCTCGCGGTAATCTCGCGTGTCTCATCCGTTGAATCGTCCAGGACCTGGATTTGCAGAAGCTCCTGCGGATAATCGAGTTCGCTCACGGAACGGAGCAGCCGCTCGGCCACGTACACTTCATTGAAAATCGGCAACTGCACCGTAACTTTCGGCAGTTTCTCAAAGTAGCGGGCCGGAACCGGCGGTCGCTTCCGGTTTTTCAAGTATAAATAAATGATGAAATAGCGATGGATCCCATAAGCGGATAGCCCGATGAGCACGCTCAGGTAACAGGCCGACCAGATAATATGTCCGATGCTTTCTTGCATGGAGATCGCTATGGCTGCGAATGGATGACGCAGTTAGGCCGACATGATGCAATTTCCAACAGTTGCGTCAATCCAAAAATCATACTGTTGTCGGTGAAAACCGCCGTCACATCATGTTGATACACAGCAGTCTCTTATCGGTTCGTAATTGCGACGCCGGTCGGTTTTCCGATATCGCAATTCGCCGAGCACTCTGCGACCGAAATCAACTGAATCTCTATGGGGAATTCCTTCTTGCCTCAGACGGTCAGCAGGTTAACGGTGACTCACCGGTTTTCTGCTAAACACCGGCTTTTATTGAGAAATTTCATGACGAAACGAAGGCGCGACCGCTTCGAGCGTTCCAAGATCATTATTCCGATCCTTTTGGCGGGATGGATCCCGTCAGTCCTGACGCTGATCGTTTCCTACACGATCCTGCGCGACACATTGGAATCACGCATTTTGCGCGACCGGCAAACGCTGGTGCAATTGCTTGGCCACGTGGTCGGAACCGATCTCAGCCGTAGTAGCGCCATGATCAATTATTACGAGACCCTTCCTGAGGTCGCCAGGATTCTCAGTTCGCCGAATCCCGCGCCGGCGGCCCAACAGTGGGTTAACTCCGCCTTTTATTCGCATCCAAACATTGATGGTATGTTCTTGGCTGGACCAGACGGCGCATTGCTCGGTTCAATCCCGACGAAGCCGGAATTGGTAGGCAAAGACTTTGGGGCCAATTCCTGGCTTGAAGAAGCAGCCGCTTCGGACCAACCGATTGTGTCCTCGGTGCATGCGAGGTTCTCCGATGGCCGCCTTATTACCGACATCGTCGCCCCTATCGGGGCGCCTGACAGGACGATTCTCGGATTCGTTGGCGACTCGGTCCTTATAGAACGAATTGGCAAGCGATTGTCGACCATTGAGTTTTCCGATCGCTTCGTTTTCCAAGTCCTCGACCAAAAGGGTGCAGCGCTCTTCGCCAACGATTTCAAACCGAACCCGCGTGCCACTTCACCTGAGAGCGGCGAGCTACTCAGTAAAATTGGCCAGAGCAAGAGTGGGCACTTCGAATATCACGACAACCTTTATTCCTTCAGTCGCATCGAGTCGACCGGTTGGGTGGCATTGGTGGAGCAACCGCTCGCGGTAGCTTACAGACCGGTTCACGATCTTCTCGGGCGAATGACAGTCCTAACGGCCTGGCTCGTTGTTCTGACGGCTGTGTTCGCGTGGCTGGGCAGCCGATTTTATCAACGCCAGATAGACTCCAAGCAGCGGTTGGAGCGTGAAGTTATTTTTAACGAGAAAATGCTGGCGAACATGCCTGGAGGGATCGCTTTGGTCGATCCAGTATCGCGCCAATTTCTTCACGCCAATGATGCCTTTGCCCGGATGGCAGAACGCTTTGGAGAAGTACCGACGGGCCGCGACATTACCGAAGTCGACTGCGAGGATGTGAAGATCGCTCCCCCGGGAGCAGTCGAGCGAGTACTTAACTTTGGAGCCCCGTTTCAGCTCATTGAGCAGCCGTTAAAAGATAAGGCAGGCGTAACACACTTTATGGACATCAATTTGCTCCGGTTACAGGGCGCCCACGAAACTATCCAAGGCGTGCTTTACCTGGTGGAAGACAAGACGCGCGACGTCACGTTGCGCCAGGAGTTGATCGCCGCAAACGCTGCGAAGGACCAGTTCCTTGCGCAACTATCTCACGAGCTGCGCAGCCCGCTCACCCCAGTGATTGCCATGGTGGGAGAGCTCGAAGCCGAAGTGCCGGATTCCCAGCCCGTCAAAGAAGCGCTCGAGGTCGTCCGGCGAAATGTCGAACTGGAAGCGCGCCTCATTGAGGACTTGCTCGACGTCACTCGCATCTCGAAAGGCAAACTCCAACTAAGTTTTGAACCGATTTCCATCCATCAAATCCTTCAGCGCGCTTACGAGATATGCCGAAATGAAATTGAAGCCAAGAACCTGGAAGTGATTTTTCGGCTTTGCGCCGCTCACACGTACGTGGAGGGCGACCCGGCGCGGTTGCAGCAGGTTTTTTGGAATCTGATCAAGAACAGCGTGAAATTTACGCCTGAAAAAGGTCAGATCACCATCGAAACCGCGAATCCAGCGCCGGACAAGATCGAGGTGCGCGTTATTGATACTGGCATTGGCATCGAACCTAAAGCCATCGATAAGATCTTTAACGCATTCGAACAGGGACAGAGTGATATTACCCGCCGTTTTGGGGGACTTGGGCTTGGTCTCACGATCTCGAAGACGTTGATCGACGCGCACGCTGGACACGTCCGCGTCCAAAGTCCCGGAAAGGACAAGGGCGCTACTTTTTCCGTGGAACTAAAGACCGTTGAAAGTCCCGTCGAGCGCGACGGGCACAGAGAGGATCGACCAGTAGATCGGAAACTGGCGCCCGCTGTTTCGGCCCACCGGCGGGTCCTGCTGGTGGACGATCATCACGATACATGTCTCGGCATGAAAAGAATGCTGGAACGCCGGGGATATCAAATAACAATCGCGCATTCCGCCGAGCAGGCAGTCGAGAAAGTCCGCACACAGGATTTCGACCTACTCATCAGCGACATTGGATTGCCGGATCGCAGCGGTTACGACTTAATGCGAGAGGTGCGTCTCAACAAACCTTTGCCCGGCATCGCTTTGAGCGGTTTCGGCAGCGAACAGGATGTGAACCAGGCCAGAGAGGCAGGTTTCGCTAAACACCTAACAAAGCCAATTAATTTTGAGCGTCTGGAGAAAACGATCCGGAGCTTGCTCTCCTGACGCGTGACGCAGATAATCTCTGCGAATCTGGCCCGCAGACACAATCGCCCGATCAGATCCAGTTATTCGCCAACCTACCCGCCGACTCCAGCTTTAACTTTTCGCTCTTCCGCTTCCTTTAATTGGCGAGAGAGCTTTTCCACGCGTTGCCGCATAATTTTCCCCGCCTTGAACTTCACCGTCGCACGCGGCGGAATGACGAAACTACTACCCGGTTGATTAGGGTTTCGTCCGATCCGCGGCCTGGTAAGGCGCGGTAAAAACACGCCGAAGTTTCTTAACTCAACCGGAATATTATTGGCCAGACTTTCAGTGATTTTGTCGAGCGTCTTTTGCACCACATCGAAGACCTGATGCTGAACCATTCCGGTCTGGTTGCTAATCGACACTACGATGTCGCGCTTGGTTAATTTCGCCATATCTATTTTACTAATCGTTCCTTGTGACTCTGCCGGTGGCCAAATGAAGCACAAAAAAGCAATTTTTGAAGCCGGTTATTCCTTAAACGGGTGCAGATTCCTCAGTAGCCCGACTGGCAACGCTTTAGTTGCTAACTTTTGGCGAAGTGCGCCGTCGCCAACCTTCTCGAGCTGGCGGTGCAGCGTAATGTTCCGGAGCAATCTCATGCGCGGTACGGAAATGAACTTTCGCCGCTTCGCGCAGC
>DATFXC010000190.1:0-9241 GCA_035258625.1 Candidatus Udaeobacter sp.
CGATGTCGAGCAGGTAAGCAAGCAACTCGATGCAGTCGTTAGCGCAGGGACTCCGCTCGACCCGCGCACCGCCTATCAGGCCGCGGCCTTTTACTACGACAACAACAAGGACATGAAGCAGGCGGCGACGTGGATCGACCAGGCGCTGGAGAAGAACCCGGACGCCTACTTCATGCACTACAAGAAGGCGCAGATTCAGGCGAAGCTCGGCAACAATAAAGAAGCCATCGCCTCCGCGCAAAAGACGATCGACATCCTGAAAAAAGACAAATCGCCCGACGAATCCGCGATCAAGAACGCACAGCAGATCATCGACAGCTCCAAGTGAGGCGAGATGCAGGCGTTCGCCCCTAACCCGCGGCTATGCCCGCAATTCCCAAAGAGCCGCCGCGCCTAGCAGTGTGGCGGCTCTTGGTAGCCTGCCCTGGCTTTGGATTCAACAGTTGTGCGTAGGGGGCGAATAATTCGATCTGAAGACTTGCAATGACCTATTCCAGTTACGATTCACAGGGAAATGTTGTTCTCCATTTCGCAATGATGTTATGCGACCCCTCTGAACGTCTTCCCAAAAGAGTGCCGTGTAGCTTCCGAAGAAGACGCGCTACCTTGCCGGGGGCGCGGATTGCCGATTCCGCGTGCTTGCCTCGGCGGGAGTGCGCACCTCCTCGGCAGAAAGCAAATCGTTCGTCGTGCCCCGAAAGGTCCGCAGGCATTGATCAAGGATTTGAATCTCGCGCGCAGTCTGGGAGAGGGAGAAAACGTGATGCTGGAAGGCAGCGCGTTTTCCCCTGAAACCGGGAGCATTGATTCTGGCGACCTGGTATGGACCTCGAACTTGGACTGAAAAATCGGCACCGGCCGCCGGATCTCCACCGCGAAACTTTCAGTCGGCCGCCATTTGATCACGCTGACCGCTACCGGTCCTGACGGCGGGCAATCCACCTCACAGACCATGGTGCAAGTCACCCGGAAGTCCGCTTAGCGCGTTCATCGCTGCCGCAACACTGTCCCGCAGGTCGGATTACGCGTAAGCTCTAATGTGCGGGACCGCTCAACGATTTTAAAGTCACGTGGTTTAGGTGAGCTAACGAAAGAGGACCAAGTTTTTTAATCAACGCCTGGAGGCGCTTGGCCTAGACGACACGCTCACTTCCAGTAATTTTCATCGCACAACGACGCTATGCGAACATGCGCGGCCGTGATCGTCCAGCGCGGTAATTTCGTAATCACCGGCGGCTGCGGTCCATTCGAGAACCTGATTCGGTGCGGCTTTGCCAACGAATTGCTTGCCGGCAAACCAGAAAATTTCACGCACGCCGATTTCGGCTTTGGCGCGTAGCGGAATTGTCTTTTTCGAAACGAGCAGGATTTCTTTGCTGTTGGGAGAAACAATTATCGGTTTCTGTCCGGCCCGACTCGCCAACTCGCTGCCAGTGTCCGGCAGGAAGGGAGGCGGAACTCTGCGTGGAATTCCGGCTTGCTCGAACAGCGTGAGAAAGTCGCCGGGCCAGAATTCGTAAACTTCACGTTTCAGCTGACGTGTACCATCGTCGATTGGAACGCGCAGGCCGCTAGCGATATCAACCAGCACTTCGCGATGCACATCGCAGGTTTTGATAGGCGACACGCCGGGAATGAACCAGCCTTCGACATGCTGCGTGCAAAACTGGTTCGGGAGGTCCCCCGACAACGCGCAGAACTCTACACGTTTCAAATTTGCTCCAGGCGGGGGTTGATGCGGCACGGTCGGTTCCGGCCACGCTGCGCGCAGACTATCGATGATCTGAAACAATAACGGCGCTGCCGTAGTGCGACCGACAAACGCCGGGTTGGTGCGCCCATCGAAATTTCCAACCCAGATCCCAAGCGCGTAATGATCGAATACTGCGATTGACCACGCGTCCCGAAAACCGTGCGACGTTCCGGTCTTCCAATAAACCCGAGCGCTTTGACTTCCGTCGGCGCAATTCATTTCCGGTCGCGGCACATTGCCAAGCATTTCCAGAGTCAGAAATGCGGCTTCCGAAGAAAGGATTCTCTTTGGCTTTGTAATGCGGTCGCGCGCCGTAAAGCGCAGCGCTCGCAGTTCACCATTGTTGGCCAGCGCAGCATAAAGCCGCACCAAATCCTGCAGCGAAACTTCCGCACCACCCAGCGGAAGCGCGAGATCGTAGAACGATTCGGCTTTTGGGAAATCTACGTCGGCTGTGTTCAGAAATTGGTAAAGCGTGGGATGCGCAAGGTGCGACGCGAGTTCAACTGCCGGCACATTGCGGCTGCGCGCGAGCGCGTCGCATGCGCGAATCGGTCCGAGAAATTCGCGATCGAAATTTTCGGGATTGTATTGGCCGAAACTGCGCGGTGTGTCTGCCAGGATCGATAACGGATGAATCAATCCTTGCTCGAGCGCGAGCGCGTACACGAACGGTTTCAACGTCGAACCGGGCGAGCGCGGACTGCGCGTTCCGTCGACTTGGCCGTTAATGTCGGCCTTGTAGAAATCCGCCGAACCGATCTGCGCGAGCACGTCCATTGTGCGGGTATCGACCAGAAACACCGCTGCGTTCTCGATGCCGCGATTGCGATTATTCGCGACGTAATCGGTTACTCTTCGCTCAATCGCCTGCTGCTTTTTCAAATCGAGTGTGGTCATGATTTGATCGCGCCCATGCGACGTCTCGAGCACCTCCCGGACAAAATGAGGCGCGATGAATGTTCGCTCCATTTGCATGCGCGGGCGGAAATCGCGCATCGAAAATTCCGCGTCGGTGTCGACCCCGGCGCGATCATACCAATTGGATTGCGCGAGATTCACCGAATGATTATCGCGATCTGCGCGCAAGGAGCGGCGACTCGGGCTTTGCGGGATCACGCTAAGCGCGATCGCTTCTGGCCGGCTTAGTTTCGACGCAGGCTTATCAAAGTAAATCTCGCTGGCGGCGCCAATGCCTTCGATGTTGCGCCCGTACGGCGCGAGATTCAGATAGGCTTCCAGAATTTGATTCTTTGAGTAATGCCGTTCCAACTCAAGTGCCCGCATGATTTGCTCGAGCTTTCCGGAAATCGTTCGGGTATGAAGGTGAAAGCGAAGGCGGGCGAATTGCATCGTAATGGTTGATCCGCCCGTAGTCGCTCGATGAAAACGCAGGAGGTCCGCCGCGCCGCGGGCAAGTGCGATCGGATTCACACCTGGATGATGCGCGTAATATTTGTCCTCGTAGCGCAGCGTCGCATCGATCAGGTCCGGCGAAATTTCTTCCAGCGGCGTCGAAATCCGAAATTTTTGGTCGGCACTAAGCGTGACCCGGAGCAATTTGCCGTTGCGGTCACGCACGGATTGGGAAAAAGAAATTCCATCAAGGAGCGGCGGCTTTGGCAGCGCCACCCAGACCGCAACAATAAATGCGCATGCCAGCAACAAAGGTCGTAAGATTTTGCGAAGCGCCTTCATTCGGTCACCGTGATTTTTCCGCCGACTCCGCGGCCTTTAACGTTCCGATCGTACATGGACTGCGCGAACACGGGCGGCAAGATGAACTGGCCGCGGTTACACGATTTGATTTGGTAATTGATCTCGAGCGCGTTCGTCGGCGCTGTGACGAAGAATACCGCGCGGTCCTCGCGGACATCGACGTAATCGACGCCATTGATTGAAGACGCCCCGGTGCGCGCCGAGGAATTGATAACTTCGAAGCCGCCTGGCAAAAGATCGATGATCGCCACGTTGGTGATCGGTTCCCGCTGTAAACTGCGAACGTGCAGTCGCACGTGGATCGGCTCGCCAATGTGTGTATTCGTGACCGCTTCGTTATTTTTGCCGAGAAGTTCTCGATAAATCTCCAAGCCGTTGGTGAGCGACTGAGTTGGCGCGTGGCTGTCGAAGCCAGCTTCAACCACTTGGAAAAACGCACCGGGGCCGCTCAGCTTTCGGCTGCTCGCGAAGCGCAATGCGCTCGCGTTGCCTGAAAACTCCGAGCGCAGAAGCGGCTTCATTCCGCTCGTCAGCCGGGCCTCTTTCTTATCCTTGCGCACCTCGGCGATCGTTAGCTCCGGCGGATTTAGCGCTGCAGCATGCGAGTACGCCTTCAAAGCACGCACTGCATAAGCAGAGGAAAGCGTGTTGAAGTCGCCATTACCAATCGGTTTGAGAATGTGTTGGAATTGCTCGGCCGAGATCTTGCGTAGGCGCGCGGGAAACTCGCGAGCGATTACGGCGATGTATTGCGAATTCATGCCGAGCGGCTGACAGAAATCGTCACGCTCAATCGTGTCGCGATTATCCATTTTGTAGCTGTCGATCAAACGCTCAGCCTCTGCATCTTTGTGAAGCAGATGCAACGCGCCTGCGAGGTAGACGCCGGTGATATCTTTCTGCCACCGATCGTGCTCATGCTTGTCGAGAGAATCGCGGAGGTTCAAAATGTAATTTGTCGTGATAACACCTTCGCGTGTGAGAACGTAGATCGCGTAGGCGACGGTGCGCGCTTCAGCGAAATCTGTCGGCTCGCGTGTCACCATTTTTTGCAAGTTGCGCAAGCCGCTTGCAAACATTTCCGGCGGCGGCACGAATCCCGCAGCTTTCGATTCACTCAAAAAATCCATCACATACGCCGAGACGAAACTGATTGAATCGCCGGTCTCCGGCACCCAGTATCCGAAACCGCCCTGGTCGTTTTGGCGGCGCGCGAGGACACCAAACGTGTGTTCGAGTTGTTTGTTGATCTCGGCGCGGCTCAAGCCGAAGTCGGTTTCATCAGCCAGCATCAATCGGCAGAACGCGCCGCTGGTGATCTGTTCACTACACCCGAACGGAAAATCTTTCAGGTATGCATCGAGACCGCGCGCGAGACCGAGTGGCAGCGCTGAAACTGTTGCATCCAGCTTGCGAAATTCCGGGTGCAACTCGCAAGTGATGGGGATTTCTATTTTGTCTTTGAAGCTGCCGCTGCGGACGTCGGTCATGTACGGGACCGGCGGCCGAACGCTCAGCGTGGCGCGGCGCTTTGTTTGCTGGCCGTTTGCGCGCGCGATGAACGTGATTTCTCCGGAGCCGAGCTTGTCGGTCGCGCGGAATTTGAAGATTGCTGTTTGCTCTCGGCCTTCAGCAATATGCAACGTCTGCGACGCACCGCCCGCGATCGACAGGCGCTCGTTGGTTTGCGCACGCAGTTCGATCTCCGCGTTCGGGCCGGAGCCTTCCACGTTGTTGGCAACGGTCACACCGGCTTCGAATTCGTCTCCAGGCGCAGCGAGCACCGGCACGCTCGGTGTAATTACAAACGGCCCGCGAATCAGCGCTTCGCGCTCGCCCGAAGCCACGGCATCGTCCGCGATGCCGACAGCCATGATCTTCAGCGTGCCATCGAAATAATCGGGCACGTCATAAACGACTTCACGCTTGGTGTTATCGGCGTCGACGATGCCCGACCAAAAGACGACTGGCTTTTCCGTGACGCGCTTGAAGGGATTCAACCGTTGAATGTCACCGCCACCGCCGAACGCCGACACTGACCTCAGCAGCGAAAATTCCGGAATGATGAGGTCGACAATCTGGGCCGTGTCGACGCGCAACATGCATTTGCGGAAGTAAAATCCGAGCGGATCCGGCGTTTTGTAATCGGTGACTTGAAGAATTCCTTCGTCAACGGCGAAGATAACGATCTTGCTGGGCCGATCCGTCTTGTAACTAATGCGCAATGGTTCGCCCGGTTTCGCCGTTGCCGATGCATTTATTTCAACATTGAGCCGGCGCTTTTCTTTGTTCGCGGTGAATGGAACGACGCCGTAACTCAATGGACTAACGAAGATTTCCTTCGAATCCAATGCGCGGACGAACGCGACGTTGACGTAACCGCTGCCTTCAAAATCTTCCGGAACGCGAATGTGCTGAACACTGCTGGCCGAATCGGCCCGGAACCACTGCTGCGCGTAAACCCGGTCGCGCTCGATCGTAATCAATCCGCTACCAGCGTACGGGGCGGTGATGCTGACAGCGACTTCGTCACCGCTGTTGTACTGCGCGCGGTCGAGCTTCACTTGCAGCTCGGCATTCTTTTCAAGTGACCGCGAGACTGCGCCGCGACCGATCACACAGAATTGCAGCTTGGTGAGACGCCGGTCCTGATCGTCGCGCAACTCGAACACGTAATTGCCTGGCTCGTCGGTCGGAAGCGCGTAATGAAGGCCGTTTGCAGAAACGGAAATCTTTTCAGTTTTCGCGACGCGCTCTTTCAAAACCGATTCGTAAGCAAAGTTACCGTTCTCCTGCTTGGTCAGAACGGACACGTGTTCCTGCGCGATCACGTTCGCACTCACGTTTGCCAGCGCGATTCGGTTGAGCTGCGGATCGACGGCGACGAGATCGACCGTTTGCGGTTTATCCACCTCGATATAACGCAAGTCGCCATCGGGTTTGCACCCGATCACATACGGCAAAGCTGAAACGAGCGCGTCTATTGTGCCGGTGACACTGCGGCCACCTTCCGCTTCGAATCCTTCCGCGATAAAACGCATGGAGTAAGTCGCGTCGGCGAAACGCTCTAGCTGCAGATCAAATTCCGTTTGACCGCCAGAGTCGGTTTTGTTCTCACCGAGCTCGACCGTCTGTTCCTGTCGTTCTTTCTTCTCGTCGAACAACGGATCGAAAAAGACGTAGTTTGGAAATTCTGAGAAAGAGAACGCGCTCGGCGCGAGCTCCAAACGTGCGGTGACCTTGCGATCGGTTGCCGGTGTTCCATAGAGATTCGCGAGCGCAACCGCCGCGCGCATGTCCTTTGGCTGGATCCAGCCACGCGCCGCATTTTGCGAAAGCCGCGTCTCGATTTTCATTCGATCCGGCAGAAATTCTTTTACGTTCGCCGTCGTCGAACCGAGCAATGTGGAACGCTTGCTGTTCTTGACGAGATAAACGTTGAAGATGTAGAGGCCGGTCGGCGAATCATTGGCTGTTTGATAAGTCTGCTCGGTGAATCCGCTGTTGGGCAAATTGATTTTCCTGGTTTGGACCGGGTGATCTCGCGCGTCTACTACTTCGGTTTCAATTGGAAGTCCTCCGAGCTTGCCGTTCCAGTTGCGTTGCTTCACGACGATGCCGACGTGAACGTCATCGCCGGGCCGGTAAACACCCCGCTCGGTGAACACAAACGTGTCGAGGTTTTCCGGGAGAACACTGTCAGCGCCGTCGATGTCGAACCGCGAAAAGTTCAGTTGCCGATCCTCGCGATTGTACGGAATGAACGACACGTCATCCCCGTTACGCGCCACGAATGCGACCGGCGCTTTTTCCCGCGTTGATTTTTCGACCGATCCGAACGCGCAATGGCCATTGGTATCAGTCGTAGCGCTTTGGATAGCGATGCCATTTTTGCCCAAAAGATCGACAACCACATTCGGCAGCGGCTTCCCTTCTTTGATCGACATAAGAAAAACGTCGTGGCTGCCGTCAGCGTTTTTCTTCGTCAGGATTCCGGTGTCGGTGACGAGGATGAATCGTGAGTCGCGGACCGCATTGATTGTTTTTTTCTTCTCTGGATCCCAACCGCGCGCAGTCACGAAAAAGAGACCGCGCTCGCTGCCGCCGTCCGCCGGCTTGCGCAGATGCTCGGAAAAGTCGAACGCCGAATAGTTGGCTTTCCATTTGTTCTCGAGCGCGATGCCCTGTTGCTCGAGCGCGACGCGCGAAATGTTTTCCTCGTTGAAGAGCTCGGAGACGGCAAAGTGCGGATGCTCGAATCTCCCCTCGGTTTGGCTGACCAGATGATTGATCTGCGTCGTGGCAACACGCGCGATCTCGTATTCGATTGCGCTGAGTCCGCGGGAACGGATCGATAGCTTTCGTTCGCCGTTGAGCGCAAGCAGTCCGCCCTGGCCTTCGATCTGGACTTCGCGGGGCAACGCCGGGACGTTGACGACGCAATTGTAATCTTCGCTTAACGGAAAACCACCAAACGCCTTCACGCCCTTGTTCACGCGGACGTAAAGCTCACCATCGCTTTCCACGCGCACTCGCAACGCGTGCTGCCGATCAAGCGGCTTTTCGGACTCCATTGGCGTAAATGCCACTGGACGTGCGGCGTCGAGCACATCATCGGGAACATCGGTCGCACTTTTCCAAAGCTCGGTTTCCTTTACCTGCGATCCCACTGAATCATCATCGGAATCAGTTTCTTCGTTCGAAGCTACGGATTCATCGGAGGTTTGATCGAGATCTCCTTCTGTTTCGACTTCTGCGGCTTTTTCGGCATCCGAAAGTTCGCGTTTGGGGAGCAACCGGATCTGGAGAGCTTTCGACAAGTCGCGGGTGCTGATGTCGGCGGTGGTCGTAAGCACGATCAATTGCGCAGGCTCACCGTTTTTGTTGCGCGCGACAGTTGTTTGAATCGAATCGATCTGAAACATCGAAGCGACCGACGGGATCCGGAGTTTCTGTTCGATTGAATCGTGCGTCTGCGCGCCGCCTTGGGCGGTACGAAGACCTTTCGTAACCGTTAAATTGAGAAAGTCCTCGTGCTCCGGCAGCACGATTTGCGAGCTGTGGATGTACGCGATGCGACGATGCAACCCGTAGCTCGCAGTGAAATGCGGGGCCGGATCGTTAGGCGGAAAAATATTCGAACCGCCGACCATCGTGAGTTGGACGTGTCGCTCCAATTCGCCTGGATCGACCGCGTGCGTAAGCTCCAAAGTTGTACTGACGTCACGTCGTGTTGCATTTGTCGGGTCCTGGTAAATTTCGAGTTGTTTGATAGCGACTGAGAATGGCGGTGTGCGTGTTTCATAGATGAGTCGCTCCATCGAGACGTGGCGCGGGAAGAAATTCTTCTCGAAGATCACTTTGAATCTCTGATCTGCCGGCCAATCTTCCGTCGGCTCAAACACGAGAATGTCGGCTTGGGCCCAGTGCCATGCGCCATCCAAATGCGGCTCGAGTCGCACGCCTTGCAGGGATGGCTTCTTTAAGTCTTCCAGGCGCGCAGCAGATTCGCTGAAATAAACTACTAGCCGCGGGAACTTCAGTTGTCTCTCCAGTTTGGTGACTTCAACTGGAACGATCTTGGCCGAAACTTTCCTGGGTTTCGGCAGATGCGAATACCATTTCCAGGTCCACGCTCCGGCGCAGGAAATCAGAAGAATCGCGAGCACTCCCGATGCGATTAGCCTCGGATGAGCGCGTTCGACGCGATTGCAGCTGGCGAGGGCTCGGCTAAGCCAACCCGGTGGTCGCCAGGAAATGTTTCCAAAA
>DATFXC010000191.1:0-3488 GCA_035258625.1 Candidatus Udaeobacter sp.
AGGTGCCGGTTTTTTATCCGCACATGATTCTCGAAGGCGGCTCAATCGACTCGAACGGCGCGGGCGCACTGCTCACGACCGAGTCCTGTCTGTTAAACAAAAACCGCAACCCGAATCTTTCGCGGGACGAAATCGAGCAACGTCTGCGCGACAATCTCGGCGTCCGCGAGATTCTCTGGCTCGGCGATGGCATTGTCGGCGACGACACCGACGGCCATATTGATGATCTCACACGGTTCGTGTCCGAGCGGACTGTCGTAACCGTGGTTGAAGAGAATCGCGACGACGAAAATTACACGCTGCTCCAGGAAAATCTCGCGCGTCTATGCAAAATGAAAATCGGCGGCCGCAATATCGAGATCGTAACACTTCCGATGCCACAGAAGATGGTGCGCGAAGGACTGCAGCTCCCGCCAAGCTACGCAAATTTCTACATCGCAAACACGTGCGTGCTCGTGCCCACATTCGCCGATCCGAACGATGAAGCAGCATTATCGGTCCTGCGCGAATGTTTCCCGAATCGGTGGGTGATCGGCATCGATTGTCGCGAACTGATCTGGGGCCTGGGCACGTTTCACTGCCTGACACAGCAGCAACCGGCTGTGTAAATGTGGGAGGGACCTTAGTGTCCCGCTGTCGCGGCACTAAGGCCGCTCGCACATTTCTCACTCGTCGGCGACTGGCGCGGGTTTGTAGCCGCTGCTCAAGATTGCGTCGTGCAGATCGGGCGCGTGCGTTTTGCGCGCGTCGAACGTGACGATCACGCGCTCGTGCTGGAGATCGACCTTTACGTCTTGCACCCCGGGAATCTTCTTCAGCACCGGTCGCAGTTTGCGCACGCATTCATCACAATCTTCACCTTCAGTGGCAATTTCGATTGTCTCCAGAACAGAGTGATCGGCGCGTTCCGGAAAAAACGGATCGGCCGGATCGGGATCAGTGGGTCGTGCAGGGTCCATCGTGTTTTGGTGTTCCTTTTGATTAACGTGTCAAGCGCACTCAGTGGTCGCCTTCCGGGCCATTGTCATGTTGAGCGAAGCGAAACATCTCGGACTACGCCGTGAGAGCGTAAAACCGAATAATCTGAGATTCTTCGCTTCGCCCAGAATGACAGCGGCTTCGCAGTTTGTCCTCCGTTCGGGTCAATACCTGGTCCAAATCGGTGTTGTTGGAATTACAGCTCTTAGTGCACCGCCACTTCCCGCGCAACCGGTTTGAGAACGCGCCAAACGTTTTCCGCAAGTATCTGGTGGCCAGCTGCATTTGGATGAATGCCATCGGGTAGATTCAATGATCCGTTTCCGGCCACGCCTTGGAGTAAATACGGTACCAACGCCGCTCCATTTTTCACCGCAAGATCACCAAAGATTTTGCCGAACGCAGAAACATAATCATCGGCTGTGTAACTGCGAAGCTGCACTCCCGCGATCACCACACGCACATTCGGGTTTCGCGCTTTTACCTTGCCGATGATCTGTTGAAGATTGTTTTCAATTTGCTCAATCGGCAGGCCGCGAAAGGCGTCATTAATCCCAAGCTCCAAAACCAGGATATCGATTCTGTGCTTTAAATGTGAGGGTAAGCGTTCCAAAGCGCCGTCGGTCGTCCCGCCGGAGGCGCTCGCATTAATCACTTGAAAGTTCAACCCGGCGGCGCGCAGCTTTTTTGCAAGCACAGCCGGATAGGCTTCGCTGCGTTTGAGCATGAAGCCGTCTGACAAACTGTCGCCGAAAACCAGAATGGTTTTGGTTTCTGCAGCAGGCGCGTGTTCGCCGAAAAGCAGGGACATCATGGCCAGAAACGCCGCGACAGCGCATTTCATTTAGAAATATACAACGCCACGCGCCGTTGTAGGGCAACTACTCCGGTTGCCAGGGTTGGGCAGGCGAAGCGCCCGCCCTACAGCCGCCTCTTCGGAGTTGGACGTTGAAGCTTTTCCGCGTAACGGTTTAACTCTTCAACCTTCAACTTTTTCCTATGGCTAATTTTGCTATCAACGGTTTCGGGCGCATCGGGCGCAACGTCCTTCGCGCCATGTCACAAAAACAGGTGGAGCGGGTTGTAGCGGTGAACGATCTCACAGACACGCATACCCTGGCGCATTTGCTCAAATGGGATTCGGTGCACGGCAAATTCGACGGAGAGATTGGTTACGACGACGAAAACATCATCGTGCGTGGTCACAAAATTAGGGTTTTGAAGGATCGCGATCCAGCGAATCTCCCGTGGAAAAAACTGGACGTCGATGTGGTGCTTGAATCGACCGGCTTATTCACCAGTCGCGATAAGGCCGAGTTGCACTTCAAAGCCGGAGCCAAACGCGTGTTAATCAGCGCGCCGGCAAAAGATCCGGACGTGACGATTTGCATCGGCGTCAACGACAACGTCTACAATCCCAAGAAGGACAAAATTGTTTCCAACGCGAGCTGCACCACAAACTGTCTCGCACCGATGGCAAAAGTGTTGAATGACACATTCGGCGTTGCGCATGGGTTCATGAGCACGATCCACAGTTACACAAACGACCAGCGCATTCTCGATTTTCCGCACAAGGACCTGAGACGTGCACGCTCCGCCGCAATTAACATCATCCCGTCCACGACTGGCGCAGCAAAGGCGATTGGTGAAGTAATTCCAGAGCTCAAAGGAAAACTGAATGGCGGCGCGTTCCGGGTGCCTACCCCGGATGGTTCGGTGACCGATTTCACCGCCGTGCTTGAAAAGGACGCGACCGTGGACACGATCAATGCTGCGTTCAAGGAAGCGGCGTCAAATGAAAGCTACAAGGGCGTGCTCGAGTTCAGCGATGAGCCGCTCGTTTCCGAAGACATTGTTGGCAATCCGCACTCCTGCATCTTTGATAGCAAACTGACGCTAATGACGGGTAATCGCTTCGTAAAAGTAGTCGGCTGGTACGATAATGAATGGGGCTACAGCAATCGCTGCGTGGAGTTGATGGAAATGCTGGCTGACTGATCGCGAGCACGACCAGGAGTAGGAGCAAATAATGGCGAAGCTTTCTGTTCGTGATCTCGACGTATGCGGGAAACGCGTGCTGGTGCGGGTAGACTTTAACGTGCCGACCGAGGTTCGCGGCGGTAAAGTTCGCGTGACTGATGACACTCGGATCCGCGAAAGCCTGCCCACCATCAATTATCTCCGCGAACATGGCGCGAAAACTATTTTGATGTCCCATTTTGGCCGGCCTAAGGGAAAGCCGGTGGAAAAATATTCGCTTCGGCCAATCGGCGAATATTTGCATTCCCTGATCCATCATCCCGTCATTTTCAGTCACGACACCATCAGCGACGTGCCGAAAAAAATCATCGACCACATGGAGAACGGCGATGTCGCGCTGCTCGAGAATGTTCGGTTCCAACCCGGTGAGGAGGCCAACGATCCGGAGTTCGCCAAGGCGCTTGCCGAGTTGGGCGATTTTTACGTGAACGATGCCTTTGGCGCCGCGCACCGGGCGCATGCGTCAACGG
>DATFXC010000192.1:0-3805 GCA_035258625.1 Candidatus Udaeobacter sp.
CTTCCTTTACCATTTGGCCCAGCGTTTTTCCGCCGCGCCGGATCGAGGCGAACAGAACAATCATGTCGTGCACGCCGCCGCCGAGAGTCGCACCGATCAAGATCCAGAGCGTGCCAGGTAGAAAACCAAACTGCGCAGCCAGCACGGGGCCGACCAGCGGTCCGGGTCCTGCAATCGCGGCAAAGTGATGTCCAAACACCATCCAGCGATTGGTTGGCACATAGTCCTTGTTGTCATTTCGCAAAACCGCAGGCGTAGCGCGCTCCTCATTCAGAACGAGCACTTTGGTCGCGAGCCATTTGCTGTAAAAACGGTAGCTGATCGATAGAGCGCAAATCCCGGCGACGATGATCCATAGAGCGCTGATTTGCTCTCCGCGTGAGAGTGCAAGCACGGCGACAGCCCAAGTGCCCAGGGCTGCTACGCCAATCCACAGCAGTTTTTTCCACACGCTCATGCACTGAAAGCTTAATTGAAATTGTTGCACTTCGCTACAAGGTGTGAGCTGTGCAGTTTCGCCATAAAATACGAAAACTGGTCGATGGCCAGAGTCTGGCTAGCGCGAGAAAACATACGCTCAGGCTGCTACGCGCGAACCGCTTCCAGTTGGAGACAAAACGCGTCATCGAGACAATTGATCCGGCTGGTTTCGAGCAGATTCGCCGGCGATACGCCGTAGCAGATCCCGGCGCGGACTGGCCGAAATATCTCGATCTCGAGCGTTGGATCGGAGTTAATATCAGACGGATTCGCCAGCTTGAACTCGAGTTGGCGCGTCCCAAGCGGATTCTCGATCTGGGCTGCGGCGCAGGATATTTTCTATACGTCGCGCAGCTCCTCGGTCATTCCGGAGTTGGCCTGGACATGGATCGACTGCCAATGTTCCGGGAAATCACGCGCCTGCTCGGTGTCCGCCGCGTCGTTCAGCGAATCCAGGCGTTTCGTCCGTTGCCGAACTTCGGACAAAAATTCGATGTGATTAGCGCCTTCATGATTTGCTTCAATAATCACAAGATGCCCGGACTTTGGGGCGTCCCGGAGTGGGAATTCTTTCTGGACGACCTCGGCAAATATCTACGGCCGCGCGGTCGGATCTGGCTTGAATTGAATCAGGAATACGACGGCACCTTTTACACGCCGGAGCTGAAGGAATTTTTTCAAAAGCGCGGCGCCAAAATCGACGACCACAAGATTATCCTTAACTCAAGCCATCGCGCGCCTGTTTCAACTTCGCCAGCTGCTCGTTAAGATCGTTGAGCCGTCGCCGATGCTCCTCGACTACGGCCGATGGAGCGCGTTGAACGAAAGCGTCGTTCTGCAATTTAGCTTCAACGGTTCGCGCTTCGGCTTCAACCTTGGCAATTTCCTTGCCCAGTCGCTCCCGCTCGCGCGCCTGGTCCGCGGCAGCGATCGCCAGAAAAATTTCGCCTAGCGGAGTGACGGCTACTGGAGTGCCAGCCGGCGCCTCATATTTGGGGTCGAGCGTTACCTCCTCCGCATTCAACAAGCGGCTCAGGGTGGGAATTTGTTCAGAAATCGATTTATTACTCGTGCGTAAAATAAATCGTATCTTTTTGTTTGAAGGCAACTTAGATGCTGACCTAAGATTGCGAGCGGTTTGAACCGTTTCATAATTGGCTGACACGAACCGCCGGCTTTCTGAAACGTCGGCCACCGCATCCAATGCGACTTTTTCGGGCGGTGCCGCAAACTGAATTGAGCCTTTTCCGAGGCCCAGTAACGACCAAATCTCCTCAGTCAGATGAGGCATGAAGGGATGCAGCATTCGCAATGTCGCCGAGAGCACAAGGTCCATCACTGCCAACGCGGATTTCTTCTTGGCCTCGTCCTCACTGAAGATGTCGGTTTTGGCCGCTTCAACAAACCAGTCGCAGTAATCCCTCCAAACAAAATCATAGAGACGTTGCGCAACCAGATTGAAGTGATATTCGCGATACGCAGACTCGATTGCGTCGATGGTCTCGTTCAATCGAGCGAGCACTTCGACGGCAAAAATCGATAATGCCTGTGCGTTAATTTTTGCTTCAGCATCGCCGGGGCCGTGCATCTGGCGAAAACGCGCGACGTTCCAGAGCTTCGTCGCAAAGTTACGGCCTTCCTCGATTTGTCGTTCATCGAATCGTATGTCCTGTCCCGTAGGCGCGATGCGCATTAGACCAAAGCGCAGACCATCCGCGCCGTACTTGTCGATCAATTCGAGCGGATCAGGCGAATTGCCGAGCGATTTCGACATCTTGCGGCCCTGTCTGTCGCGAACAATGCTGGTGAAGAAAACGTGGCGAAAGGGAATGTTATCCTCAATCCTGCTGGATTTGCCCGGCTTGAACTCGAGCCCGGCGATAATCATCCGTGCGACCCAGAAGAAAATGATGTCCGCCGCCGTTACCAGCACACTAGTCGGATAGAATTTCTTTCGTGTCTGCGGGCCCATCGTCTCATAGGCCCACAGCCACGAGGAAAACCAGGTGTCGACCGTGTCTTCATCCTGGACCCAATTCTCGGGATCGGACGGGGGCTTGATACCGACGTAAATTTCGGATTTCGAGTTTCGAGTTTCGGATTTCTCCTTCCGGTACCACGCCGGTATTCGGTGTCCCCACCACACCTGACGGCTGATGCACCAGTCGTGAATGTTTTCCAGCCATTGCGCGTAAACCTTTTCCCAGTGCGCTGGAAAGAACCGGATCAGGCGATCGCGCACGACGGCGAGCGCTTCTTTGGTTTTCGGGTAACGCAGGAACCATTGCTCGCTGATGCGCGGCTCGATTGGCGCATCGCTGCGGTCGCTGAACCCAATGTTGTTTTCATACGGCTCGGCTTTCGCCAGTAGTCCCGTCACCTCCAACAGTTCCGCGGCTTTCTTTCGCGCTTCGAAGCGGTCAAGCCCATGCAACTCTGGAACTGTAGGACAATTGATCCGCCCATCGGAAGTCAGAACGTCGATAATCGGCAGGTCATGACGGTAACCGATTTCAAAATCCAGCGCGTCGTGCGCGGGCGTCACCTTCAGCACACCGGTCCCAAACTCCGGATCAATTGCTTCGTCAGCAATGATTGGAATTTTCTCGCGGGCGAGCGGACGCCAGGCACGTTTGCCTAACAAGTCGAGGTATCGTTTGTCGCTCGGATGAAACGCCATCGCGGTATCGGCCATGATTGTTTCCGGCCGCGTCGTTGCGACTTCCAGGAAACGGCCGGGTTCTTCCACAATCTCGTAGCGAACGAAATATAAATATCCTTTCTGCGGCTTGCTAATCACCTCCTCGTCGGAAAGCGCTGTTTGTGCTGCGGGATCCCAATTGATCATGCGCCGACCGCAATAGATCAGCCCTTTATTGTAAAGATCGATAAAAACTTTTTGCACAGCCGCGGCATACGCGTCATCGAGCGTATACCGCTGGCGCGACCAATCGCATGAACATCCCAGTCTCTTGAGCTGTTCGATGATGATGCCGCCATGCTTGTCCTGCCATTCCAGCACTCGCCGTAAGAATTCCTCGCGACCGAGGTCGTGGCGCGTTTTGTTTTCGGTCCTGCGCAGATGTTTCTCCACAGCGGTCTGCGTTCCGATTCCCGCATGGTCCATCCCCGGCAACCAAAGGACTTCGAATCCCTGCATTCGCGCGCGGCGTGCGAGAATATCCTGGATCGTGTTGTTCAAAACATGGCCGAGCGTCAGCACACCCGTGATATTCGGCGGCGGCATCACGATCGAAAACGACGGCTTCGACGACTCGGGATTCGCGACAAAATCGCGATTCTCCAGCCAGCGTTGGTACCACTT
>DATFXC010000193.1:0-13414 GCA_035258625.1 Candidatus Udaeobacter sp.
CCTCGACTTGGGAGTCCCGGTCCATGCCCGCGTGGTCCACGACGATCTCGTGCATGACCGTGCCTTACGCGATCCAAGTGCGACCGAGCCGCTACTCCACTTTCTCGAGAAGCAGGAGAAACTGAAGCGCAGCGGCCAGAAGATTCACTCGAGCTGGAACCTTTTCGCTTACCAAAAGAAGATGCTGCGGCAGGAACAGATCGAATGGACCTGCATCGCGGGCTATAAGTATTTCTTCGTCTCATCGACCGGCAAGTTCTGGCTCTGCAGTCAGGTGCGGACAGAGAGGCACATTCTTGAGATCACGCGGGAAGATTTGCTGAGCTACAACCGGAAGAAGGATTGCCAGGCGGGATGCGGCGTTTATTGCACCGCGGAGACCTCACTGGCCGTGAGCCATCCCCTGCAATACGCCGGCCGGGAAGTGGCGGGGATGCTGGCAAGTCGGGTGTCAAGGATGCGGCGCGGCGAGCCCGAGCGCATTCGTGATCTGACGGCCGCCCAGCAAGACGAAGCTCCGTTTTACGAAGCCCCGGCGGCCGCAGCTTCATTTGGCAGTCGTTGTCAGCAGGGCAACTGTCTGCGGTAAATTCGATACGTCTTGTAGCGATCCGCTCCGATCGCTTCCAAAAAACGATTGATCATGAAATTGTCTTCAAGCGTCATGCTCAACTCGCCGGTGATTCCGCGTTTGACCATCGTTTCCTCCATGACACGCAGCACGAGCATCTCGGCGATTCCAGCGCGGCGATATTTTTCGACCACGCCAAGAGCGATCAGACGTCCTTTCTGGACGCGCTTTTTGTAGAGCAGCAGTTTGATTAGCCCGATCGGCAGGCCAAACCGAGTCAGTTGGCCATTGAGATCGCGCAACACAACGTTGATGTCGGGCAGGCACAACGTGAAGCCGACCGGCTCGCTGCCGATCTCGGCGATCCACGCAAACTCCGGCACGATCAGCGGCTTCAGTTCCTCGGTCATGAATTCGATCTCCGCCTCGGTGAACGGGACAAACCCCCAGTTTTTTTCCCACGCCTGATTGAAAATTTCGCGAAGCCGTCTGCTCTCGTCGCGGAGGTTCTTCAGGTTTGCTGGACGAACCGTGGCAGGCCAACGTGCTTGCAAGCGCGTTGCGAGTCGTCGCAAATGCGTCACCGCTTTTGACGGATCGGCGAACCACCACGCGTACCAATCTTTGGCTTTCGTAAAACCGCAGCTCTCGATCAAATCGCGGTAGTAAGGCGGGTTATGCGCGGTCAGGATGGTCGGGGGAAACTGGAAGCCGTCGATCAACAGCCCGCAGACGTAATTGGTGGAATAATCGATCGGCCCCATGATTTCCGTGCGCCCTTTTTTACGAAGCCAACTGGCCGCAGCGTTAAGAAGCGCAACGGCTACGCTGCGCTCGGCGATGGACTCGAACAGACCGAAACAGCCGACGTTTGTTTGGTGCAGCGAATTGTAATTCGGGTCGTCGCTGGCCATGATTCTGCCGGCGATTTTGCCGTTCTTCCGGGCCAGGAATAATGCGGCGTCGCCGTGCCTGTAAAACGGATGCCGCTTGCTATCGAGAAACTTTTTGCGTTCGACGATTAACGGCGGCACCCACGCCGGATCATCCGCATAAATTTGCCATTGAAATTTGATGAAGGCATCGCGTTCACCCCGCGAGCTCACCTCTGAAACTTCGATCTCCGACACGAAAAAGTAATTAGGCCGAGTTTCGTTGAGTCAGGACAATGTGCTCGAACGATTCAGCCATTTTCTGCTGACGAATAATGAGCCAAATGAACAACACATTCAGCGGGATGAGCTCGAACCAAAAGTAATAGACAGGCTGCCCCAGAAATAGCAGAAGAAACAAAACCAGCATGCGCGTGTTGGTCATTAACAACCGCCACCACTTGAGCATGTAGCCAGCATCGTCTCGATACCGCTGTTCCAACCAGGCGGGGATTTGGCCGGGGAACATTGCCCTTGCGGTCTCGCGCAGCTTCTTTAGCTGCGGCGCGAGCACTTCCTGTTGAAGAGTGAAATTCAAATACAGCAGGAGCAGAAGCTTGTCCCATGCTTGTCGCCGCCAGTTCAACTTTCGGTAGTCGGAGAGCAGCGCAGGGGAGGAATCTAATGCAGTGCGTGCGCCTCTTGTGAAATAAAGAAACGCACTGCGGTAATAATCAGCCGCGGCCCCTTGCAACGCGTGACTGATCCCGGCGCCGAGCGCGAGCAGCCAGATCCCCGGCGACGCACCGTGGAGCACGTAGCGAAGCGTCAAATTCAGGTAAATGCTCGCGAACACCAAATGATCGGCGACGCTGTCAATGATGCGGCCTTTGCGACTTTCCCGGTTAGTTAAACGCGCGAGCTGACCATCCGCGTTGTCGAGGGCGTTAGCACAAACATGGAGCACCATGCCAATGACATTGATCCGGAGATCGCGATAAAAATAAAAATGTCCGGCAATGACGCCGCACACGCCTGCCAGTAAGCTCACGGCCGCAGGGGTCAGCTTCACCTGCGCGAAAAACGCAGCCAACCGAAAGCCTATCGGTCGATAGACATAGAGATCGAGGAGTCCCTCCACCTCCCGCCCTTTGTAAGTGGTTGCGACGCGCGAAGGCAGCGTCTGTGTCTGTTCCAGCATCAGGCGGTTTGCCTTTGCAGCAACGCCGGAACGAGCGTGTCCTCGAGAATGTTCAGCGCTTCGTCCAGGTCAGCGCGCGTATGTTTGGCTGTGACGCACGCGCGGAAACAGATCCGATTTTGCGGGACAGCTGGATAATCCACCGGCGCGACCCAGAGACCGCGGCGCCGCAGTTCGTGCCCGAGGCGATACATGAGCTCGCGATCGCCAATGACGATCGGCATCACGTAAGTTGTCGATGCTCCCGTGTCGAATCCAATCTTGTTGAGCTGAGCATGGAAGTAATCGGCGTTTTGCCAAAGTTTGGCGCGCAATTCCGGCTGACTTGTGCCAAGCTCCAGCGCTTTGAGAATCGCGGCGATCACGACGGGCGGCAGCGCGCACGAGTATACGTACGGATGCGCGTAAAAGCGCAGATATTGCAGCGTCTCCCTCGAACCGGCGACCAAACCGCCCAATGCTCCGAACGCTTTTGAAAACGTGCCATACACGAGCGGGAACCGGTGTTCCACGCCGAAGTGTTCCGCAGCGCCCCGGCCATGGTCGCCGCAGCCGAGCATCGAATGCGCTTCGTCAACGAAAACGCTCGCGCCGTGGGCGTCCGCCACATCCAGCATTTCCCGTAAGTTTCCGAAGTCGCCGTCCATGGAATAAATGCCTTCGACTATCACAAGTTGACGCCGACCCCTTTGACGGCTCAATGCAGCATCGAGGGAGGAGGGATCGTTATGCTCGAATTTTTCCGTGCGACACCGCGACAGGATCGCGCCGTCACGAAGACTCAGATGCGATCGATTATCGAGAATCGCGACATCGCTTTTGCGTAGCAGCCCCGAGATCGTGCCCAGCGCGCCGCCAAATCCGCTGTTGAACAACATGGCATCCTCGCGGTTGAGAAATTTTGCGACTCGCCGCTCGAGTTCCCGGTGCAAGTCAGTCATTCCCGAGAGCATGGGCGAACCGCACGCGCCCATCCCGTGAGTACGCAGCGCCCCATGCGCAGCAGCCAAGACGTCGGGGTGGTTCGCGAGACCGAGATAATTGTACGAGCAGAGGTTGATCACTGAGCGCGGTTTCCCGGCGTAATTGATCGTGGTGCGAGCGTCTGCACCAGAGAGCAGCTCGGGTTCGTACAATTCAACCGCCCATGCGCCGAGCTGCATCCAGTTTGTAAAGCTCGGTGGGGGTTGCAGCGGGTCGTCGCTTTCGCCCGCCAGGAAATTACTCAAACTAAGCTTTGCCGGATCAACGTTCATCGGGCCCCAGACTCCGTTTCACTCGCAACCGTCTGCGCAGACGGTGTTTCCCCAGCAAAACTGACAATTTTGTGTTTCACTAGATTCCTTACGAGTTTCTCCACTGCTTCGACAGACCGTGGAGTTTCGTGTCGGGGCAGCAATGTAAGGGCTTTCGGATTTCAGGACAAGCAGGATGTCAAGGAGTAGAAACCCGACTCAGCCAAGTTGGCTGACATTCAAATCTATCTGCGCGTAGTCCGAAAGACGTAGTCCCAGAGCGGCGAGCTGATGCCGTATCCCACGTGATCATCTTTGTAATGATGGCGGAGATGATACTGCTTCAACCAGAGCAACGCGCCGTGTTTCATGGGAAAATGGTGCGTCGCATAATGGAGCATGTCGTAACAAACGTAGCCAAACACCAATCCCGCGAACGCGCCGGACGCAAAGCGCCCGAAGATTACCAGGAACATGCCGTAGAACAGAAACGCGAGCGGGACACTGATACTGGGCGGCATAACGAGCCGCCTTGCGTCATTTGGATAATCGTGATGCACGCCGTGAATGATGTAGTGCAGCCGTTTTCCCACACGCGTTTTCGGTTCGTAATGGAAAATGTATCGGTGGATCAGATACTCGAGCAGCGTCCATAGAAGCATACCGATCAGGAAGAATCCGACGACAACAAACACCGGGAGTCCCTGCCTCCAAAGCGACACGTAAAGCATGTAGCCGACCACGGGCAGGTAGAGGATCAACGGAGTCGCCGGATGCACGCGCGAAAAGATTTCCATTAAATCGCTGTCGAACATCCGAACAGTCTCGTTTTTTGTCGAAACGTAGAGGGGCGGTTTAGACAGCATCCTTTCCTGGTCGACTCGCTCAGTCATGGCTAAAACGTAATGGGCCGGCCACTCAGATCAAGACTGCCAGTTCCATGGCTTGCCATCTGTGAAGTAGGGTGCGACTCGTCGTTTTCTTTCATTCGCCCTACTCGCGAATATAGACTGTATCGCTTGTCAAAAATGAACTGCACCAGCAGACGGCTCCAAGAAGAGTGATACTTAAGATTGTTGTAAAACTCCGGCGCGATCGCGCGTAGCTTCGGCAGATTGTTCCACGGGACCGATGGCAAATCGTGGTGCTCATTGTGATAACCCATGTTTAATGCCACCCGATTAATCGGCCCATAGTAACTGAACGTTTCCTGATCGAAATCGTAGGTGTAATGCTCCTGAATCCAACGCGCGCCAACCGGATGCAGCCCAATCGAAAACAAGAACGCGAACACGAGATAGAGAAATCCGGCCCAACCGCAAAAATAAACGATCGCCACATCATAGGCAGCGGCGCATAGCAGGTTAATCGAGAACCAGCGGTCCCACATCTTGACTGCCTTCAAGCGCGGCGGACGTGTCACTTGAAAAAATGGAAAGAGCATCAACCAGATTGCCTTCCTGTACCATTTGTTGCCCACCAACCGCGCTTCCCAATGGTTTGCCAAGTCAGCATCCCATTCGTAGTCGCCCTGGTGCGAATGATGTTTCAGGTGATAAACCCGAAAACCCATCGCGCCCGGTGTGAGGTTTGGAAGATCGGCGATGATGGCCACCATCTTGTTCCAGCTGGGACTCCGGAAAATCAGGTTGTGCGTGGCATCATGAATGATCACGTAGTTCGCATGATTGCCGAACGCGCCGACGCAGAAGGCTATCAGCAGACTTAGCCACCAGTAACCGAAACCCAATTGCCCCATGCCGAACGCGATCGCCGTTTGCATGATCACGATCGACACGGCAATCAGCGCAGTCCACGGGTTGCGCACCATCAATTGACGAACCTCGGGATGCGCCTTGATGATCGCCCGCGCCCGCCCCGGGTGTGGCTGCTCGGATTCTGCCTGGTAAAATGCCGCGTGCATCGAATCTTGAGTTAACACATAAAACCAACTACTACACTCGCGATTTTCAAGCTCGCCAAATAACGACGTGCCCAGCAGATTCAACGCACTCTAATGTTTCACGATCGGGGAGGAACTTTTGTTATCGCATGCGTTCTGCTCGCGTCAGGTCCCTGGTTGCCAATCACTAGTTCGATCGCGTCCGAGCCGCTGGCCAAAGGAATTCAGGACAACTCGTTCTTCATTGAAGAAGCGTACAATCAGGAGCCGGGAGTGGTCCAGCACATATTCAACCTGCCAATCGATTTCACCAATGGTTCGCGTGAGATCGGGCCGAGTTTTACCCAGGAATGGCCGGTATTCAGTCAGACACACCAATTCTCGTACACGATTCCGTACGTCTTTACGGAAGACGACAACGCGATGGAAGACATGCGGCTCAACTACCGTTTGCAGGCATTTATAGAAGACAAGTATACGCCAGCGTTCGCGCCACGTTTATCGCTTGTGCTTCCGACCGGCGACCAAGCCAAGGGCTTCGGCGTTGGCGTGGTGGGTTATGAGTTCAATCTGCCATTTAGCAAGATCGTCAGCGACCGCTGGACCCTGCATTTTAACAGCGGGATGTCAGTGTTTCCGAACGCACACCAGAGCCGGCACCTCACGAATTACAATGTTGGCGCAAGCGCGATCTATGCCGTTAGCCGGGACTTTAATCTCATGCTCGAGGCGGTTGCTGGCTGGAACGAAGATATTGCCGAAGGCGCATTCGCATTCGAGGAGACGACTGTGGAGCGCACTTCGACTGCGATCATTTCGCCGGGCGCCCGTTACGCCTTCAATTTGCCGAATGACGCGCAACTGGTCGTTGGTGCGGCTCTGCCGGTAGGCCTCACGTACGATTCACCCGATTGGGGTGTTTTCTTTTACTGCTCATTCGAGCATCCGTTCATGCGGACTGGAGCGCGCCAAACGAAATGAAAGAATCGATTGCTTACTAGCGTCGCATGTCTGCGTGCGACGTCGGCAGTGTCACAAAAAACCTGGCCAGCTCTTGCACTGCGAAGAGGGACGCTAGCGGGCCGGTATCTGCAAACCGAGATTCTGGATAGCTCGCTAAAACCAGAGCCGCCTTCGTCCGCCGGACCTTTAGCGGGTCAAGCCCCATCGTCCACGCCCGAAACTCTCGAAACGTTTGTCCCGACTCAAATATGATTGCAGCGTATTGTCCCCAATTGCCTTGCCACGGTCTCGCAATCGTTGCGACAAAGTTGTTTTTTCTAGGGGGATTCCGGCTTCTGTCAAAATGCGGTGGATCGCGTTTACCCCTGACATTTTGGCCAAATCGCCTAATTCTGATGTCGCGCTCGCTAATGGAAGCGGCCAAGACTTCTCCTGTCCGGCTAGCTCGGCTAAAGCATTCGCCGCCTCATCAAGTTTGCTGGCAATCTTACGAAGCTCAGCAGCTTTCGATTTTAATTCAGAGATTGCTTCCACACTCTAACATAAATATGGAAACAAGCTTATCAAGGACAGCAATTAAGATTTTGATTTTTATGCTTTTAGAGCTCATTATCTCGGTGAATTTTCGATCGAGTTATGATGCGCGCATCTTGCAGCCGATGCGCGTCGGCTTGGTTTCACCTCACTTATAGCCAGCTTACGAAGAGGCGGATAACCTCAACCGGAGCCCAGTTCACTGGGAGATGGTAAAAATCCAATGCCCCGAATCCGGCGGTGAGAAATCCATTTCGAATGGACCTAATTCTGCCGGGACGTTTCCGCGAGTGAGCTACGTTCGCTAAACCGCGATACACACTTCACGTTACGCTCGCGTCGGCCGGACCCACCAAATGTAGCTGCATGGTGGAAATCTCGCCGCTTTCGGTGACCTCCAAATTTGCAATTTCGCACAGGCGAGTTCCCTCTTCTCCACCAGGACGAGTGCCAGGCAATTGCACAAACACCCGTTTGGAGCTTGACTTGAAAATAACGGAAGCAATCTCAAACAACGGGGAAAACTCTACCATGCTCATTTCACACGGGACTACCACGAAGATAGTCGCTTGGGCTGGATTGGATGGCGTGAATTGGACTGGTGCGGCCTTGAAATTAGGGACGACCTGCAATCCCGCGGGTGTAAATGAATGGGAACCATTCGCAACGGGCCTCTGCTTTTGAGAGGGAAGCATTCGCAGAGTACCTAATGTGCCCCCGACAGGCAGAATATTTGCCGCTTCAAAACTGACTTGTAAATCCTTGGCTGACTGAGACTGAAAGGGCAAAGCCAAGCGCATCGTGACCAACCTGGATGCGGGGCGCACTGTCAAGGCACCCATTTCGAAGCTTGGCGTGAGCTGGACACCTGTGATCTCGAAGGAGAAGGTGACTTCCACGGAGCTCCCAGTTGGAGCAGTGGCGGGCGTTTCGGGTGTCGCAGCGAATGGTGACTTGTCAACTGGAGCAATTGGGATTTGCGCGGTGTCGGGCATGGTTCGAAGTGTCTTTGTTTGTAGAAATACGAGCCCAGCGGAAACAGTATTTGGGAACTTAGATGCGGGTTCAGAGATCGCCTCGGCTGCGGACGATTGAATCTCAGTGAAAGTTGTTTCATAGCACATACCTCTTCCTTGTTCAATCGATTCAACTCGAGGCTTTGCTGGCGCTACCGTGGCGGGTAGCGCGACGTCCGCTACTGCTCGGCGAATTCCGCCCGACTCTCCCGCTGTTATCGTAGAAGGCCCAGCTAGTCCACCTGATTCGCTAAGAAGTTGGCGCTTGGCTTCGTACCAATCCGAATCTGCGTCGCCCGGCAGCGCAAATCTACAGCGGCGTTCGGAAAGGAAGTAGGCCCGAAGGCGAATCTCCTGGTTCGATGGCGCGTTGCTTCGCTCGATTTGGTGAGGCATTGGGAGGACTGCCGAAGGCGAGGTTCCATTAGGCGCCTGCCGGATATCTGTCGGCGAACTCCCCACCGCTTGTTGTTCGACAACTAGCCACGCTGAGGATTCAGAGATTGGCGCAACCGGCGGCAGCAACTGGCCATCTAACTCCTTCTTACGGTAGTTGATCCCGGCTAAAGCAATTGCCACCTCATCAAGTTTGTCAACAATCTTACGAAGCTCAGCGGCTTCTGATTTTACTTCAGAGATTGTCTCCACACTCTAAAATTAGTACTGGAAACAAGTTTGTCAAGTACGTCAATTAAGATTTTGATTTGTATGCTTTTCGGCTTATTCCAGCGTGGTATTTGGCGCTGTTAAGAATCGATCCAGACCGCCGAAACGGATGCTGAGGGAAAGTTCATTACTGAAGTTCCGCAGACGGTAAGTTTGTTCTCGCCGCGCAGGGCGAGCGAAGCGTATGGGACAGCACAGAACACTACTACTGGCTTCAGTCCGCTTGGCTTGGGGCCAGCAACAGATCACGTAGAACTTGTCGAACGACGATCTCACCGGCACGGCGCCGCCGGAGCGCCGACGGTGACGGTTGTCGGCAAAGCATTTTTCGATGTCGGCCACGCTCCCAAAGACCAGTCGAACAGGCGCAGGCACATGCCCGGGCTACGCTGTCTTGGAAATTCATCCGCTGATGAAGCTGACAATCCAGTGATTTTTTCTCGCATCAGGTTGCACTTCCCGCTAGACAAGTTTCCATGACTCCGCTTTCACCGCGTGATCTGGAAAATTCGTCGCACGCTGGGAAATGCACTCTGTCGAGTGATGTCAAAATCAGAGGCTCTATTAGGTTTCAAAAAGAGCTTCTTATCGATGGGAAAGTCCAAGGGCAAATCATTTCTGATGGGGTGCTAACGATCGGTCAGAACGCGGACATTCGTGGCGAGATCAAGAGCAAATTTGTCACGGTGCATGGCAAAGTTCACGGCAACATCACGACTGAGCGCTGCGAACTAAAATCGAAGTGCACCTTGGAAGGAGACTTAAGAGCTGCGCGTCTCATCGTCGAAGAAGGCGCAACTTTTATCGGCAGCTCACAAAACACTCTAGCAAGCATGGTTGAAAGCCCTGAGATCGCCGGGACAGAAAACCGAGCGGTGGAAGGCGTGGGCCTGTGAGTTCCATGTCACATTATCTATCGAAATTTTCTCCGGTTTCTCGCGTTGGGGTGCGTAAGCGCGCGGAACCCCGACAACCATCAGAAGAGCCATCCCTGTGCAGGCGATGGCCAATTCCCGTCCGGCAACCCAAACAAAAGGTGGCAGAATTGTCGTTTTGCACTGAGCGGGTCGGTCCATTTGTTTTTCCTTTCTTTCCCCCGCCGAGTTACATTCTGAGGATTGCGGGTCCGGAGAGGCGGAAGAACGCGGCGGAGGATAGAGATCTCCACCTGATTCAGACTCGTTAAGCGACGCTGAGGTTGGCTAAAATCTTGGTCATGTGTCAGGCCAATTTACCGCGACCTCGAATCGCCACTTCAAGTTCCATAAACGCCGTCAGCTTCTCATCCGCACGCACAACAGCAATCCAGATTGTTCGCTCTTAGAATCCAAGGCTGACACACAAATCAACTTCAGCCAGTTTTCTTGAGATTGTCACCGATGATTTCCTAGTACTTCACGCGGCGTGATTCCGCATCTTTGGTTTTCCGCACGCAAAAGGAACCGAAGAACGACGCAGATGCGAATCTTACACATAGACGATTGCGTCACATTGCTCCTCGTTCATTTGGATGTGACTGGCTTTCCGCCTTGCGGGAATAGCGACAGAAAAAGGAATGAAGGGCTTAATTGTAGCGGTCGGCTTCGGCTTGCTTTTCGCGTGCCAACCGCTTACCAGCGAGCGTTCAACACTCGCGCGCGTCACGGTCTATTGGCGTGGCGAAGGTTCAGGCGAGCATGCGTCTTGGAACGGTGAACGGCTGCGCGAATCGCATTGCGCTGTCGATCCAAAGAAAATTCCCTACGGCAGCAAAGTTGTCTTTCCTGATGCTACATGTGTGGCCGTCGACAGCGGACCGGATGTGGTTAAACGCAAAGCCGCGCGCTCATGCGGGCGGGATGCCACTGAGCGCAACGCGATCGTCATCGATCGGTTTTTTGATACCAAAAAAGAGGCGCTTGCCTGGGCAAAAGCGCATCCACATTTCATGACGGTGCGAATTTTAACAGCCGGAAACAAGCAGGGTACAAAACTCGTAGCCACAAAAGATCCGAACTCATCGCCGAGGAATATTGCGAGCAGCGCTAAGACAAGTTGGGCAGGACGGCCCGAATAACACGATAAAGACTAAAACCAGCCTGGCCATCCAGTCGAGTGTAACTGTCTCAGCTGTCCGCACGAAGCTGTGTCTTAGGGGTATCGCATGCTACGCATGGATCCGTTCCAGGAGCAGGGACTTTCAGAGGAGTCTCTGCGAACTGCCAGATCGAGAAGACGACGCTAAGAATGATAGCCGCGTACACGAGGATCTCGAGGATACCGCGGCCTTTTTCTTCGGAGCGCACTAACATACTGTATGTGGATTCGAATTGGGTATTCATAGTTATAGTTGGTTGATACCACTGCTCTATGCATGCCGGGTGCCATGAAATGCGCTGCCGTCGTAACTTACTTATTCCAAAACTATTACGCGATACCATTCCATTGCAACACACACCGTAATGGTTTCGTGTTTGGGAAATGATCGTCTCGTTTTTGGGACAGTTAGTAATGGGATCGCAGCGCAGCCGCTCACATTATCCTGTGATTCGCATTTACGATGATGCTGGCAACGTGATTGAGAGGCACGAAAACAAGGGCGAGTTCAAGGACCTGTAGAGCTAGAAAAAGTAGCTTAGCCCAAGCTGGCCGCCGGGCGAGTTGAGGCCAAGGTTAGCTAGCCGAAATTCTACCTGTTTTCTCGCACCTGGGCGGCCTCAAACTCCTCCCATGCATTCCACGCGCGTTCCCAATGTTGTTTTTCAGCCCAACATTGCGCCTCCAGGAAATGGAAATAGGCCGGGGAGGTGGGCCGTTCGCTAAAATGACGAGCAGTGAGAAGCGCGTCATCTACCTGACCGTTCTGCCTCTGCGCGCGATACAGTTCGTAACCAATGCCATAGTTGTAGGGGGCGTCGTGGACGCGCTTTTGGAGGTCTTGAAGAGAAAGATTAGCGGCGACTGGCGGGAGGGCGACCGGTTCGCCGTATCGCTCGGTCAACTCATATGCGGCGTGAAAATCTTTCTTGCCCGCTTTGTATTTCGCCACGCCAGCCCAAGCATAGCGAAGCCAGTCGGGATGTTGCTCAACAACCCGGGACAGTTCCTCGGGTTTGCCGCGTTCGGACCATAACGCGAAGAGCGCGAGTTTTTCTGTTTCACTGAACAATTGTAAGTTCGGATCATTTCTTAACAATTGCCCGAGGACACGATTGAAAGCAGCGTCGGAAACGCGGTTGAGATAAGGAAGGACTAAATCGTGCTCACTAAGTCCAATCGCCTCTAGAGCGGAGCTGACTTCTGAATTTTTGAGCCCAGCGTCGCCTAGCAGAGTTGCATAGACTTGTGGACGCAGAGGTCCGGCTCTGCGCAGAGCCTCACGCCACGCTGTAATTGCAAAAACGGGACGGTACGGCAGCCAGGCGTTTCCTTCCGCTAGCGGAACTTCATAAGCGATCGGCTCCAGAAAGCGCGCCCGGCGAAAATCACCTACAGCGTTTGTGGTCTGTTGCAGTTCCACCTCCGCGATGGCACGGGCAAGGTAAAGTTGCCAATCGAGCGGTGCCCATCGAAGCGCGAGAGTCGTCAGGGCAATTGTTTCACTAAAATTGCGCTCGCGGTCGGCTACAGCTGATAATCCCTTCGCACTGGAAACACCGACAGAGCCGGGGAGGAGTTTCAGGCCACGCGCGGCGACAATAAATGACAGACCCGCCGTAAGTAATCCTAAGCCAACAATGCGAAAAAACATCGGCACCCAGCGGCTCGCTTTCAAAGAGAGCGGCCGATGCAGCGCGATCCCAAGCAAAAAAATCGCGGCAAACGCCGTGCCCACCTGGTGCCCTGAAACATCGACAATCCCTCGAATCGCGAACAGAATCGCCGCGATAAGCGCGGCGAGGCGATAACGTTGGTTGGTCCCCTTTCGCAGCGGGAAAACTCGCCTAACAAGGAGCGCGGCCCCCAGGACAGCGAGCACGACACCTGGCCACCCAGTTTCGGTCCAAAGCCAAAGCCAGTCGCTTTCCGGGTGCAAGGCTCGCGGATCGCTGAGAGAAGCGTTACGAAAAATTGCAAAGATCGATTCGATGTTTCCAAAACCGATCCCGCACCAGGGCGAATCGCGAATGAGTCGGAACGCGTCATGAAAAATCCGCCATCGGAGATCCGCTGAGCCGCCTGAACTGCTGAAATCGCGAAAATGAAATCTCTCGAATGTTTGATCGCTGAAAACGAGTAAAGCAGTGAGTACCAGAAGAAGGGAAAAGACTATAAGAGCGAGTCGCAAGGGAGAGCGTTTTCGAAACGACAACGCGCTGAGCCAAAATGCGCTACCCACGACCAAGATCTCAATTCCAGACCGTGAAGAATTCAAAACGATCGCTGCCACAATCAGAACCAGCGCGAGAATCCAAACAATCCACCGTTTCCTCTTTTCGCGAAAATCGTCTTGAACGCAGGCAAGAATCATGAT
>DATFXC010000194.1:0-3605 GCA_035258625.1 Candidatus Udaeobacter sp.
CTGGCGAAATTTCCTATGCCAGTGCCTCGAGACGGTTGAGCAGGTCTTTCTTGCTCGTGACTCCAATGACTTGGTCGCGCAGTTGGCCGTTCTTGAAAAAAAGCAGGGCCGGAATCGCGCGAATATTGTACTTAAACGATAGACTCTGGTTTTCGTCCACGTTCACTTTTGCAATCTTGACCGCGCCCGCTTTTTCGCGCGCGATCTCATCCAGCATCGGCGCGATCATTTTACACGGACCGCACCATTCAGCCCAAAAATCGACGATCATCGGTTTGTCGTCCTGCGTCAGCTCGCGGTCAAAATTCGATTCGTTAAGGATGATAATGGCAGAATTTTCCATGACTAAGAAAAATAAGTCCAAACCTGGATAATCAAAATCAATGCGGACAGACTGAGAAGCATCCAATACAGCAGCATTGAGCCTTTCTCAGACGGCGCCACAGCGATTGACGGATTCTGTGGAGCGACCTGCGGCATCGCCATCAGCGGCTGAGTCTTTTTCTGCGCCGAGCGCAATGGCTCCGGCATGAGCGGAATGCGCACGGTCTCCCTTTTCGGTCCCGGAGGGGGTGAAGCCTGAGGAGGACGCACCGAAGCAGATAACGGCGTCGACGCAACCGGCGGCTTGGGCGGTTGGGAAAAGTTCGTGGACGAAATATCCTCAGCGGTCGAGCCTGCGCCAGTTTGCGGTGAAGAGGGAACCGGCGGATTGCCTGTCTCACGAAGCGGCAACTGAATTCGCACCGTTTCGCGCGGTTTTGCAGGTGCGCCCGGCGGTTTCGTCGCGGGCGGAAGCGGCAACTCAATGCGAACGGTCTCTTTTTTGGGTTGGTTAGGTTCGGCCATCAGGGAAGGAATCAGTCGTGCAACAATTGATCAGAAATTGCCGACTTGTCACTAGCCAATCGTGCGGCTCAGAAGAAGGTGACTCGCGCTACGCCAGCAGATCGTAGCCGCGGCTCCTGGTGATAGTTCGCCAAATGAATTCGCCAACAGGCGCAGGTTTAGACAAGACAACGCGTGCATCGACATCCGGAGCATCGCCTTCGGTGCGGGCGACGTGCGGCTGATCCACGAGCAGTTTCAGTTCGCGCCCAATTTTCTCCCGGGCAAGATCGTGGGCAATCAATTGCTGCACCGACATCGCCGCCCGGTAACGGGCGTTCTTGATCTTTGCCGGGATCTGCCCCGGCATTTTCGCCGCACGCGAACCCTCCTCCTGCGAGTATTTGAAGATCCCGAGCCGTTCGAATCGGGTACGCCGAATGAAATCAAGCAAAGTTTCGAATTCCGCACCCGATTCATCGGGGAAGCCGACGATGAAAGTAGTGCGCAGCGTTAGGCCCGGGATTCCGGCGCGCAGTTTGTGAATCAAATCTTCGATATACGCGCGCGAGGTTTCACGCCGCATCCGGGTCAGCATCGAATCGTCTATATGCTGCAGAGGAATGTCGATGTAGCGCGCGACCTTGTCGCATCCCGCGATGGTCTCGATCAGCTCTTCGCTCCAATGCGCCGGGTGCGTGTAAAGCAGGCGCACCCAGAAGTCGCCTTCGATCTCTTGAATCTCGCGAAGCAGCGCAGTGAGAGTGGGCCCGCGACTGGAATCTACCGGCTGCCGCGGACCCGCTTTGGCCTGCCACAGATCCATGCCGTAATACGTGGTGTCCTGGCTTATCAAGTTGATCTCGCGCACGCCTTCGCTGATCAGCGCACGAATTTCGGCCAGCACCGATTCCGGTTTCCGGCTCCGATGTTTCCCGCGCATTTGCGGAATCACGCAAAAACTACACGGATGATTGCAGCCCTCTGCAATTTTCACGTAAGCGGAATGCGCCGGCGTAAGTCTGAAGCGCGGCGTGTCGTAATCGGGAATGTAAGTCGGGCGGGTGCCTGTGAATGCAAGGTCAAAATCGACGTCGCTGGAATCAACGTCCACCGCCGAACGCCCAACCTTCAACATCCAATGGTCGCCATTCGGCGTTGAGCGGTCCGCGTTCAGCGTTGCCCGCTTTCCTAAAACTTTCTGTACGATCTCCCCGAACTCACCGACTTGGTCGAGTCCGATGAACGCGTCCACCTCGGGCATCGCCTGGCGCAGTTCTCTCGCAAACCGTTGGGACATGCAGCCGCTGACGACCAATTTTTGATCCGGCCGTTTATTCAACCCGCGCCGCTGATGCGCCTCCAGAATAGCCTCGATCGATTCTTCCTTGGCTGCATCAATGAAGGCGCAGGTGTTAACGACGAGGACATCGGCGTCTTCGGCGCGCGATGTGATTTCCATTCCGCGCTGCAAAACGCTGCCAAGCATAATCTCCGCATCGACAAGATTCTTCGCGCAACCAAGGCTGATCATGCCGACTTTCGGTTTATGGGAAGAATCAGTCGCGTTCTTCGCTTTCATTTTGAGCTACGACTGAAGCAAACGGCGCTGTCATGAGCGAAACATTTCTGATCTACACTCGCCACGCTAACTTGGTGATAACCAGAGATTCTTCGCTTCGCCCTGAATGACAGACTACGTTTAATTGACCGTCACATCCTGATCATTCTCCTGCAGCGTCTGCCCGTTTTTGGTGATCGCGACAGCTTCACGATCGAGTACGCGAATCGAGACGTGCTTCCCGCGAAATTCGACCGGACCATCAGCTGGGGAAACCCATCGTTCGAACGCGGGTGTTCCATCATCCCCTAGCGTCACTCTCACGTACGTTCGTTTGAGCGGCCGAATCGCAACACGATTTTGTTCGCCTGATTCCGGCGGCGGTGAATTTGTTGCTGTGCGGGCTTGCACCAGCTCTTCTTTACTCACCGGTTTCGCGCGCCGCACTTCCGGCTCGCCTGGCGCTGTGGAATTAGCAGCCAACGCCTTCCGCGTTTCCGGCGGGCCCAAGGTCGGCACAGGCGAGGCGAGTGGTGCAGTCGTCGCAGCCGCACTAACATTCGTTCCTGCTCCGGGGCTAGATCCACCTGAAGCAAGCACCGGGCTTGCACTTGGCGAGGCTTGCGCGCTGGGGCCCGCTCGCCCCGGCGCGAGCCGCTGCACATTGAGGAGAAATTTCATTCCGAAAAAGCCGATCACCAAGACCAGCACCCCGAAAATGAGCGGCATCGGCGAAACACGCTTGTTGCCGCCGCTCGTAACGGCACGGTGCCGAACCACCGGCGCAGAAACCGGTTTCGCGCGCTCGTTCTCTTGGAGGTAAGAATAGCCATCCACTGTCACGCTCTCGGAATCTTCAAACGCATCGAGATAAGGCGTCACATCGACGTCCAAAAATTTCCCGTAGATGAGCAGGAAACCTTTGGCGTACGCCAGGCTGGGAAATTGCGAAAAGTCGTCAGCCTCAATCTCCGCGAGCCGCGCGGGACGAATCTTCGTCATCCGCGCCGCTTCATCTAGCGTGAGATTTCTCGCGCGTCTTGCTTCCTGAAATTTTTTACCAAGTCCTTCTATTGTCATGAGCGAAAAGCCGGCTAAACAGCGGCATCGAGATCGACGAGAATCTCGCGTGGTTTGGCGCCTTCGCCGGGACCCAAAATACCGCGCTGCTCCAGAATATCAACGATGCGCGCGGCGCGCGTGTAGCCCAGCCGAA
>DATFXC010000195.1:0-17583 GCA_035258625.1 Candidatus Udaeobacter sp.
GCGACTACGCCCGACGCCGATCACAATTTCATCGACCAAATCCGTGCGCGCATGTGGAAACGCCACACCGCTTTCCACGACACTCGGGTGCGCCTCCTCACGCGCGAGTACCTGTTCGAGAAAAGTATCTGGGTTGGCAATCTTTCCCGTCTGCGCGATCAACTGCACCATCTCGCGAATCGCGTTCGCCAGTTTTCGCGAGCGCAAACGGAGGATCACTTCTCTTTCGTCGAGGAGATCTGTGAGCGCGATGGGCATTGGGGGAGGAGAGATTTATTGGATTATGCGGCAAACGCAGTTATCCAGTAATTGTAGGCCAAGCACACCGGTTGGCGCACCCAGAATCGTGGCAACTCAAGATACAGCTGTAGCCCCGAAAGAGGAGCGGACAGTCTCCTTACAGCGCAGTATTTACGACCCGGGCTATGTCAACGCGATGTCGCATTTTTATCGGGGCGAACTGGGGCGGATCATGGTGTGGCGGCAACGGCTGGACGTGACCACGAACTGGGCCATCACCAGCAGCACCGCCATTATTACAATCGCATTTTCCACGCGCGAAGTGCCGCACATCATTTTCTTTTTTAACCTGGCCATTGTTGCTGTGCTGCTTTGGATCGAGGCGCGCAGATATCGATTTTATGACGCATTCCGCGCGCGCGTCCGCATGCTCGAAGCGCATTTTCTTGTCCCGATGGTGATGGAGAATCGCGAGCTGCTTCAGGGCGAATGGAAAAAGCTCGTGTGCGAAGATTTGATTTTGCCCTGTTTCAAGATCACGAAGCTGGAGGCGGTCGGGCGCCGGATGAAACGCAATTACATGTTCATTTTCATCCTGATCTTGATCGCGTGGCTGACGAAGATCTTTTTGCACGCCAGCGCGCCGATCAACGATGTTGTATCGTTTTATCGGGCGCTGCGCATCGGGCACATCCCGTCGTGGATGGTGGCGATGGTTTTCGTTGGCACGTTTATCAGCGTCATTTCTATCACCATTTACGTCAGCAAGCGTTCCTCAGGCGAAATCTCGGAGTTCGGCACGCACCGCTCGCTGTGGCGCATTTAAGGTGTACGGACGCGACAGCGATCGTCGATTTACTGTGAACGTGCCGCTAGGTGGAACCTACATCTTCACCGCCATGTGGGATTCGAACCTTGCGTGGTGAAAATCTACTCCACAGCTTCGGTCTCGTGAAGGCGACCGTAATCCACCGTGAGCTGGCCTTGTCCAGATTGAGTGTAGATTTCGACGAACCGTTCGCCGAAACGGACGTCGCGCCAGCTATAATCCTGTTGTGCCTGGACCGGAGCAGCTATCACGGGATCGATGCCCGACACTGAAACCGCAAAGAGTGCGCGACTGTTTTGAAGCGATTCGAGCGTGGCACCGTACAGCGGACTATTCTTGTCAATGACGTGCCGAAGCGTCAGTGCTGCCGGAAAAAGTATCAATTTATCGAAATGTAGCTTTAGCGTGTAAAAATACCGGAAGTCGCCGCCTTCAACCAACGGCTCATCCCTCATAAACATGATCCGGAACTCGGTATCGACGATGCTGTGCTGGTGTTGATTGCCGACGCGCACCATGAGCGTCGGCTGGCCGTTCAATGAGCCGATCACCATCGACCTGCTAAAGGCAATGCGCGCCACCGGACGCGAGAAGCGGACAAAAATCAATCCGGTAACCACCGCGAGCAAAAATATGCCGCTCATGATTTCGAACATGCTGACCACATGTCCGTACAACGTCTGCGGGTACATGTGGCCGTAGCCGACCGTGGCCAGCGTTTGCACGCTAAAGAAGAAGCAGTCGTAAAACCACTGTCCACCGGTGGTGCCAGCGATACTGTTGCGGTCGAGAGCGTAAAGCGTTGCGAACAACAGATTGAGCGCGATGTAAACGGTGGCGACCAACCCACCAAACTGCGGCCACCGCAAAGCGAGCAGCCATTGATAAACGTCTCGCCACTGCCAGCCGCCGATGTTGACTTTGACGAACTCGACCTGACCAGCGTGGACGGAAACGCGGTTTCGTTTCCGCTTCGTTAGCTTCTTTTTCATGCGCCGTAATCTGCGATCATTGGATATCGTAAAAGGTCGCGTTCAAAAAGCGATGCGAAGGCGCATTGCACCCCCAAAGCTTCCGCGAAACGGAATTCATGCCGTTGTATTTTGCGTAAATTGCTTTTGGAGTGCGCACGCGTCCTCGCGTCGCTTTGAAGGTGTTGTGAGAAATTAAGTCGCTTGCAACCCAGAGACGAACTCTCCAACTGATTTGAGAATTCTTTGATCGACAGCTTCCTGTGTTTCACCCGTTGCCTGGAGTTGGCGCTTCGGCACGCGCAACGAATGATCGCCGCCTTCGACAACGTGCAAAAAGTTTGGCGCTTTCATTTCGGCTCGAACACGCTCCAGAAGATCCGGCGGACATAGCGCGTCGCGCGCGCCTTGCACAAACAAGATAGGCGCAGCCAGCGCGCGCAAAACTTCGTCACGGAGTTTCGTGTGATCGCCCATGGCGCAGAGCGGATATCCGAGACAAACCAGGCCGTCCACTTGTTCCTCAAGCGACACGTGGCATCCGATCCGGCCGCCCATGCTTTTGCCGATCAGGAATGTCGAGTCCGGTTGATACATCTCTCGCGCCGCTTGCAACGCTTTTCGGTGCGCTGCGATCAATTGCGGCAATGGATCGGGTCGTTTCCGCCCCTCGCGCATGTAGTCGTAATCGACCGTCTCGACATGGCCAATCCGGGATAGACATTCTTTCCAATTTTGCATCCAGGGATGCGAGGAAGGGGCACCCGCCCCTGGAGCGAAAAGAATTAAACGCCGGCTCACTGGGGCAGTCATGAGCGATCACCCGGGTTCGGCGAAACAGGTTTCGGAGTTCGCTGTAACGATTCGTAGGGCCGCATCGCTCAGTCCAAGACCGCTGTCGCTTCAATCTCTATCAGAAATTTTTGAACTGCCAGGGCGGAGACGCCGATCCAGGTACTTGCCGGCGGATTCTTTGGAGAAAAAATTCTCTTAAAGCAGTACCCACGGCTGTTGCGCTCTCGGCCTGATAGTTCACGATGTAAATCCGCAGAGCAACAACGTCTTTTAAAGTGCCTCCAGCCGCTTCAATCGCCGTTTCAAGGTTACGCAATGCTTGCCGTGTCTGCTCAAGAACACTGTCTCCGCCGACGATGTTCTTCCGTGCCTCCCAAGCCGTTTGTCCGGAGATGAACACCATCTTTCTCCCGCTGGCTACCACGACCTGAGAAAACCCATGCGGCAAGCTCGGGAAAAGACTATTGGGATTGACGTATTCCTTGGGCATAAGTTAATGGTCGTGGAGTCGCGGCGCATATGACGGTTCAAAGCCCACCGTCGGCAGTACTTATTCCATCGCGGGAGCAACGAAGTCCTTCTGTCTCAAGCTTGACGAATTTCATCTGCTTCTCGTCAATCTTCCATGCGACCACTGCTGGAAGGGTTTCAACACCAGCTTCATTCTTAACCACACCAATCGCTGTGCCCTGGAGATCGTGCCCATTCAATTGACACGAACCAATAAATTGGGGTGAGTCCTTTGAATGTTTCGGAAACTTCAGTACGTCTCGCACGACATCTTTGTCTTCGAGAAGGATGTACTCCTCGCTACAGATTCGCCACGATATTAAGAATAAACGGTCTGAGATCTCTGTACCCCCTAGATCTTTAAGCTCCAGATCCTTGTGTCTCTCTTCAATGACAACGATTTTCTCATTTGACATCGTGCGGCCGAGAAGCGCTTTTCGAACGTCAGATCCACAGCGAACCGAATCAAAACCGTCTGCATCGCAAATGCTGCTCGTGCAAAAGAACATCAGGATGAAAGTCGCAACAATTCCCTTGGTTTTCATTAAACACTCCATAGTCGGTCTAACGAGAAGTAGACCGGATTTTCTCGTTTTTGATTACGGGTTTTTCCGGCCTATTCCGTTTGTGTTGGGACGGCTCGATTGAAAAAATCGGGGACATGTCCTCCGAGCCTATGCGCGACAGGGCGGCAGAACAAACCGAAATTGCCTAACCTGCATCAGGAAAACAATGCCGGTACGACGTTAGCAAAAAAATCCACCAGCCCGTGCCCGATCATGTTTGCCACCAGATCGCGGCGCCACAGATAGAATCCGGTCAGGATTAAAGCTGCTACAAATGCGATGAGAATGTTGGCCGCGCCACCCGACCAATGGCCAAGCGAGAAAATCACTACGGGGATGACAACCGACCAGAAACGGTCCAGACCAATCATCCGCAAGCGTTCGATTGCGTAGCCGCGATAAAATAATTCTTCCACCACTCCGGCGCGGAAAACGATAGCAGTGATCAACCACAGCGGCAGTTTCTCGAACGCGGCAGAACCCGGGCCGTGTCCATAGCTAGTTGCATAGGCCAGTGCACCGACGACCACTGCCGAGACCACGGCGAGAAGGAAGCCCCATAACATCGATTTCCACCAGCGCGCCGTGCCGAGACCGATAGAGCGCATAGGCAAATGTTCTCCGCGCCGGATGATCACAATGAGAGCGAGCGCGCTCATCCAGATCAGTGCTTCTTTTAGCACTGCCGAGGCAAACGTGATTTCAGGAACGAAGAACACGAAAACTTGCCTGATCACGACCATCGCAAAAAGCGAGATGGCCAGTCCAGCCCAAGTGGCGGGCGAAACTTTTGTGGGAACGGATGGCCGCTTCGGCATGAGAGCGAACGGCGCGCCGATGTTATCTGTTTGCATATGTTCCATTGAGATGCTCTACGACACAGCTTGCATTCAAGAAAATACGAGGCGGTTTCACACGACGATAGTGTTCGCCGGGCGTTAACACCGGTTTGAAACCATCCCTCACCCTCCCCTTCTCCCTTTGCAAAGGGCGAGGCAACCTTGGGCAGCACGGAGTAACCGCTGATCCCTCATCTCCGCCTTCGCACCGCCACGGGGCGGCGATTGCATCGCGTTATTGCACCGTCACGAGTGTGCCGACCGGAATTTCAGAGAAGAATTTGCGCGCGGTATCTTCCGGCAATCGGATACAACCGTGCGATGCCGGATAATTCGGCACAATTCCGGCGTGCATTCCAAAATCAAGGCAACTAAGGCGCATGAAATACGGCATCTCGACGTGATAAATCGTGGACCGATGATTGCGCTCCTTGTTGGTTATCACAAATTCGCCGCGCTTCGTCGAGTAACCAGCCCGACCGGTAGAGCATCGCGCGTGATACACCGGCACGCCGTCCTTGACGAGAGCGACTCTTTGCATCGCCAGAGAAATTTCGATCCGCAATTTGTCAGGCGCCGGTCCGCCCCCGAGGAGAATTTGCGCGGAGCGCCAGTGCCCGGTCTCTGCGGCAACGTCCAATGCCGACATTTTGTTCCGGGTCGTTAGGCGCGTCCGGTTTGCTCCACCGTCGATCAGAGCCTTCAAATAATCGACCTGGCCCAGACCTGCGGCCAGCATCAGCACCGTGACGCTGCGGTCGTCCTCAATGTAACGGCGCAGTCCGTTCGGTAGCAACGCCAGAAAATCTTTATCGCAACGAGATGGCAAAACCGTATTGGGATCTGCCCCGCAACCCAGCAGTGTGCTGAAAAGCGCGGAGTTGCTGCTCGCGATGGCATACCCAAGAAACGGCACGTTCTTGCCGTTGGGCGTGGGCGGCGCTGCGTGTTTGCTGAGCAGCAAGTGGATTTCATCTTTCTTTCCGGCTTGGAGCGCTCTGGACAAAGCCCGACGCGGGCTGGCCGTCCATTCCTTTGCCGCTGGCAAACGCTGGAGCACGGTTTTGATGATCTCCGGATTTCCGCCATCGAGAGCGAAGCTCAAAAGATCTTGTCCGTCCGCACATGGAGTTTCCGGATGGAAATTTTCTGAGCGCGCTAGGAACAACTGGAACATTTCCAGATTTCCGTGCATCGCTGTTGCCATTAACGGCGTAAAACCGTTCTTGTCGGCGAGATCAACCATCGCTCCGGCATCGAGGACCCGGCGCGCAGTTTTCCAATCCTCTTGCGATGCTGCGATCAACAGTGGCGTGCGTCTTTGCGCGTCGCGTCCATTTGGATCGACGCGCTCCATCAAACATAAGTTGATGAGCGACTCGCGTTGAATCGTGACGGCCCGCACAAGTTCGTCCGGCGAAATGGTAATGCGCGCAGGAGGCTCCGGCCCGACGGCCATTGCCCACAGAAAGATCAGGATCAGAGCTACAACGCCCGCTCGTAAGACGACTCGCCTCTTGAACATGCGCATGTTGATGGTCGGGCTACCAATTATACGCCTTCCGTCAAGGAATCTGGCATGGCTCCGGCTTAACTGCGAGTGCGTCTTTAAGTAAGTCCGACTCAGGATCCCGACCGAGTCGGGATGGCGAACCCGCATTGGACGCACCGGGTTGAACGTTGCATGTTGGGTACTGTCAAAATTCCAACCTATGCGCTTGCCCATCTTCGCCCTCTGCCTTGCGTTGAGTACTTCGTTCGCGGCGCAGCCCGAGGCCGGGCCCGAATCTACGGTTCCTGTGAATCCATCCGCGGCCGAAGCAGGCAAGGACGTTGTTCATCAGTTGAACAACGCTTTCGCAAAAGTCTTCGAAACCGTCGCGCCCGGCGTTGTGATCATTGAGACTTCCAAGAAAAGCGAAATCAGCGACAGCTCACCACTCGACGATCTGTTTTTTCAAGGCCCGCCGGATGAAAACAATCCGCGGCGAAATCCTGGCACGCCGCGGCCGGTCCAGAGCGAGGGCTCCGGGTTCATCGTGCGGCCGGATGGATACATCTTGACCAACGTGCACGTTATCGAGGACGCCGACAAGATCGACGTCAAATTGCGAGATGGCCGCGAGTATCCTGCGCGGGTGGTAGGCGCCGACGAAAAGACAGACATTGCCGTCATCAAGGTTGACGCGAAAGATTTGCCGGTGGTTCCGCTCGGCGACAGTGACGCGGTGCGCGTGGGCCAATTTGCGTTCGCCATCGGCGCACCGTTCAAGCTCGACTACACATTCACTTATGGCGTGATCAGCGGCAAAAGCCGGAGCAAATTATTTCAAACAGGCGGCTACTCCATCTCGGATTATTTGCAGACCGACGCGTCGATCAACCCGGGTAACAGCGGCGGTCCGCTATGCGACATCGACGGCAAAGTGATTGGGATGAACACGCTGATTAACGGAATGAATCGCGGGCTGGGCTTTGCTATTCCGATCAACATGGCCAAGGAGATCGGCGCCGAACTCATCGCCGGCCGCAAGATCGTGCGGCCATGGCTGGGCATTCGCATCGAAACGCTGGGGGACGATTCGACGATCCGCGAATTATTTAAGGGCGCGGACAAAGGCGTCGTGGTTCGCACCATCGAAGCGGATGCGCCCGCATCCAGAAGCAATCTGCGCCCCTTCGATGTGATTACGCAAGTGGATGGCGCCCCAGTCACGTCGGATTCACAGTTGCAGCATGAAATTTTGAAAAAGAAAGTTGGTCAGAACGTCGAGCTAACAGTTTGGCGCAAAGGGCAGTCAATAAAGGTGCCGGTCAAGACCGGTGAATTGCCAGATGAGATCACTCGCGCGTCAAATCGACCGATTCAACCGAGCCAACCCAAACCACAGGATGTCGGCAAATTTGGATTGCAGGTGCAGGAATTGACGAAAGAAGTTGCGGAGCGCCTGCATTTGTCGGCCCAGCAAGGGGTGATTGTAACCGACGTCGAAGAAAACAGCATCGCTGCGGCGCAGGGCATTGAACGCGAAGACGTGATCACCGAAGTGGACGGGAAGCCTGTGACCAACGTGCAATCGTTCCGCGACGCGCTCAACAAAGCCGATCCGAAACGCGGAGTGCTTCTTTATCTCGACCGTAAAGGCAGCAAAACTTTCGCGGTGCTGAAAGCAGGCGGCTAAAGACTGTAGCCTCCGCTGTCCTCAGCGGATAACGGGGTAGGTTAGGTCTCGCCGTTTTCGAAAGCGGATGCGCTGAGGATAGCGCACACTACAGCACTGCTGAATTCGCTCTACGTTTTTCGGCTGCCCACGATCACCAGTACGATCCCGCCGACTACGCACAGTCCACTGAGTACTGGTGGGAACGCAATCCCGTGTCGCTCCGAATGTTTGATCTCGAGTGGTCCAAGTTGCGCGTCTTTTTTCTCTGTCGTCCAGTTAATGCCGCCAAAAGCGAAGCCGATGACGCCGATAACGATAAGAATGATGCCGATAATCCCGGCTGGATTCATCGTTTCGACGTTATAATGCGCGGCGTCCTGAGATCAACTGGATGATCAGCACCACAATCGCGATTACAAGCAGGAGGTGAATGAACCCGCCGAGCGTGTACGAACTGACCAATCCGAGCAGCCATAGCACCAGCAGAATAACGAATATTGTCCAGAGCATAGGATTGTTTCCTTTCGGTTAATCGTACGTATCTTCGCACGAGCCACTTCCGTTGCGCTTATACAGGCGGGAAATTTCTAGAGGTTCTTTAGCGCGGCGCGCAAATTCCAATCGTTCGCCTCGAGCAAACCGCGCGCAGACTCGTAATCGCGCTGGGTCAGCTCCGCTACGATCCGCACGGCTCGATCGCGCAACTTTGTGCTCGTGGTGTGCAGATCGATCATGAGATTGCCGCGGACTTTGCCGAGTCCGATCATCGCGCCGGTGCTGATGATGTTGAGCGCAACCTTCGTCGCGGTCCCAGCTTTCAGTCTGGTCGATCCAGCCAGAATTTCCGGTCCGACAGGAAGCGTGATCACAAGATCGACAATTTCTGTAGAGGCAGCCGTGTCGGCTGCAATTTCTCGGTTTGCAGGCGACACGTCTGCCACCACAGCGGGATTACAGGTGAGCAAAATCGTTTTTGCGCCTACTGACTTTGCCCGGGTAAGCGCGCCAAGCACGAACGGTGTTCGGCCGCTGGCTGTGATTCCGATCACCACATCGGCAGCTTTCACGCCCCGCTCATCCACGGCCAGTGCTCCGGCGTTCTCCTCATCTTCCGCGCCTTCCACGCTCCGATATAGGGCGGTTGCCCCGCCGGCGATTACTCCCTGCACAACATGATTCGGCGCGCCAAATGTGGGCGGAATTTCGCTGGCATCCAGTACGCCGATCCGGCCGCTGCTTCCAGCGCCAACGTAAAATAAGCGGCCACTGTTTCGGAGCGATTCAGTCGCGATTTCAATTGCGCGACCAAGAGCCCCCGCAGCAGCATGCAACGCGTCCTGAACGCACCTTTCTTCTTCGACAAACAGTTGGACCAGCTCTTGCACGCTGAGCTTTTCGAGGTTCTCCGAGCGCGGGTTGCGTTGTTCCGTGAGCGCGGCAGCCAGAGTGTCGATCTCGGTTTGTGATGGCTCCAGGTGAAACGCGGCATGATCGTGGGTTTCGGCTGCAAGCCACGCAGCGCCCAGTTCAGGCGCGCGTTCGGCAGTTGCCACGCGAGCATCGGGAAGATTCTTCTTCAGCCTTCGGCGGAACGCGTGCGTGTAGATCGAATCACGGTAAAAAAGGCCACCCATGAGCACGACCTTTGGCGCGAGCAAGTGAAGGCGGGCCGCGACCGTCTCGGTGTACTCGCAAAGGACGCTCGCGCCTTCTTCGATAATCTCGATCATGCGCCCATCGCCGCCGGCTGCCGCTTTAAACACCACTGGGGCGAGCGTGGCGATCTCCATTTTGTCCGCCGTTTGCGCCCAGCGAGCCAGTTCATCAAAGTTGTTCAACGAAAGCGCCTGCAGGATTTTCGCAGTGACATCCATCTCCGCGCGATGCAGATCGTGTTCGTGCAAAATCAGGCGCAGCGCCTGGATGGAAAGAAAATAACCGCCACCGGCGTCGCCCAAAATGTGGCCCCAGCCGCCGGCTCTTTCGATCCGATCGCCGCGGCGCCCGGTTACTGATGATCCACTTCCGGCGTTGACAACGATGCCATCACCATGATCGAGCGCCGCTGCCAAACCAGAATCGCGGTCACTGCCTGTCATGATTTTGGCGTTTGGCCAGACCTCGAGACAGACTTGCCTGAGCGCGCGACGGTCTTCTTCGGTTGCGCAACCGGCAAGAAAAACTCCGGCGCGATCGATTTTCTTCGGCAGCTCGGCAAGAATCCCGCGCAGACGTTCGGGCCCGGTAAGCCGAAAATTCGACGCCGGCAGTTTTCCGTGCTCCAGAATGCGAAATTCGGAGCCGGGTGTATCCGCTACCGTTTGTACGAGCGCCCAGGCGGTTTTAGTTCCCCCGCCTTCGACCCCGAGGATCCGCTCACCGGATTTCACGACGGTTTATCCATAGCTGTTTCCGAGCGAATTTGAAGGTTAATTCGAGGCAGCGCGCGTCGTTAGCTTGTGGAGTGCGGCGACAAGTCGCCGCTTTCAAAAGCGCGGACATGTCCGCGCACTCCGAAAATCCGCGGTCATTGCCGAGATTTCTCGTGCTCGTATCATGAAATCATGGCACTTGAGGAAACGAAGGCCGCAAAGCGTATCGACGAGCTGCGGGAGGAAATCCGCAAGCACGACCGGCTCTATTACGAGGAAGCCGCGCCGATCATTACCGACCGCGAATACGACCGGCTTTACAAGGAGCTTGTTGATCTCGAAACGCAATTTCCGGGTTTGGTATTGCCGGACTCGCCCACACAGCGCGTAGGTGGAAAACCGCTCGAAGCATTTGCGCAAATCCAGCACTTCGCCCCGATGCTCAGCCTCGACAACACGTACTCCGAGCAAGAGGTGGCGAATTTTTACAAACGAATCACCCGGCTCCTGCCTGACGAGAAAATTCCCGTCGTGATCGAGCCTAAAGTCGACGGCGTTGCGGTGTCGGTCATGTATGAAAACGGCCGGCTGAAATATGCTGCGACACGTGGTGATGGTGTTGTGGGAGACGACATCACACAAAACATCAGAACAATTCGGTCGGTGCCGCATCAGTTGCGCGGCGATGCGCCAGACGTTTTCGAAGTGCGCGGTGAAGCTTATTTGGACAAGGCCGGGTTTGAGAGACTAAACAAGGAACGCAAAGCCGCAGGGCTTCCGTTGTTTGCTAATCCGCGCAATGCTGCTGCCGGTTCGCTAAAACATCTGGACCCGAAAGCAGTGGCACAACGCCCGCTCGGCATCGTTTTTTATGGCACCGGTGCTGTCCAAGGCGCCGATGTCGATCTTCACTCGGAAGTTTTTTCTTTGTTCAAGAAACTCGGGCTGCCGACACACGAAGATTGGTGGGTGGCCGAGTCGGTGGACGAAATCCTAAAAAGAATCCGGGATCTCGACCAAATCCGGCGCGATTTTCCGTACCAAACCGACGGCGCGGTGATTAAAGTGGACGCGCTCGCTCAGCGAGAACAGCTCGGGTTCACCGCAAAATCGCCGCGCTGGGCGATTGCTTACAAATACGCGGCGGAACGGGTCGAGACGCGTTTGAACGACATCATCATTCAAGTCGGACGGACCGGGATTCTGACGCCGGTTGCGGCGCTCGAGCCGGTTTTTGTGAGTGGGAGCACGGTCGCGCGCGCCACGTTGCACAACGAAGACGAAATTAGACGCAAAGACATCCGCATCGGCGACACCGTCGTTATCGAGAAAGCGGGCGAAGTCATTCCTGCCGTCGTTGAAGTCGTAAAATCGAAGCGGCCACGGGATACGAAACCGTTCGATTTCGCAAAACACATTCACGCGAAATGTCCCGTATGCGGAGGCCCGATCCGGCGGGACCCGGAGTTTGTCGCCTGGCGTTGCGAAAATCTGTATTGCCCGGCCCAGACGACGCGGCGCGTGGAATTTTTCGCGGGGCGCAGTGCACTCGATATCGAAAGCGTCGGTGGGATCGTGGCCGACAAACTGGTCGAGCGCGGCCTCGTACGAGAGCAGCTCGATCTGTTCGAGCTAAGAGTCGAGCAACTTGCGAAACTGAATCTCGGCACGAAAGAAGCGCCACGCGTTTTTGGTGAGAAAAACGCGACGAAAGCAATCAAGGCAATCGAGCGCGCCAAAACATTGCCGCTGTCGCGCTGGCTTTTTGCTCTGGCGATTCCTGACGTTGGGAAAACCACTGCAACGCAGCTCGCCCGATTTCATGCAACGATGAATGACGTCGCCAATTCACAATTGCTCCGTGACGTTCTGGATTATCACCAGAAACGTGACCAGGGTGAATCTGCCAAAGAAATCTCCGAACGTTTGATCAAGTCCGGTTTTGGCAAACCATCGAAAAGCAAAGCGGGAAAGAACGGCATCGTCACAGAAGTTGGTCCCGTAGTGGCACAAAGCGTCCTCGACTTTTTTGCATCAGCGGCCGGCAAAAAAATTCTACGGCGATTAAAAGAACTCGGCATTGAGCCGAAGAGCGAGAAAGTCTCAGCGAAAAAAGCAGCCGGACTGCGGCTGGCCGGCAAAACGTTTGTCCTGACGGGCACGTTGCCCTCAATGACGCGTGAAGAAGCCACGGAAAAAATCGGAGTGCTCGGCGGCCACGTCACAGGCAGCGTCAGTAAAAGAACGGATTACGTCCTCGCCGGCGCCGAACCAGGCAGCAAATTCGATAAGGCGAAAGAGCTCGGCGTAAGAATCATCGACGAAACCGAGTTTCGAAAAATGTTATGATCTCGTCTCGGCTGGACGGGGCAATTGTAGGGCGTCTGTGTCAGACGCCGATTCATAGGACCGGCGTTTGGCAGAATGGAGCAGCGGGGGACGCGAGCGACATGGACGGGCAGGCCGGAAGGCTGAGCGAGCGGGAGCAAGCGAGTCAAATGCCCTACAATGCCTTTGGCCTATCTCAATTCAAATGTAGCGCTGCCTACGATCTGACCGTTGCTTCGAAGAGATTGCCCGCACTGTCAAAGGCGAATCCGACAGGGTAATCTAGTCCCTAGCAAAGATGCTCTGCGTGCCGTCGGGCGGGCAAATTGGCGATTGGTCCTGGGGGGAACACTCGCGGACAATAGTGGGTCTTAGGGCGCCGCGTCTATTACACCTTGGTATATTAAACTTTGGTATAATGCGGGGCGGGAGGGGGCGCCGTCGATATGCGAGCTACGCAAACACAAGCTTCCAAAAGCCAACCCAACTAAGTAGTACGTAGGTGCGTTCGCGGTGCGGTACGATTATTCAAACACGACAAAGATCAGATGCTTCACGCTGATATCGAACTCACCGGCGCTTGACCAGAACGCTTTCTTTAATTCCGGCAACGTTCCATTAACCGAACGAGTTCGGCCACGGAATCGACTTTCATCTTCTGCATTACGTGGGCACGATGGACCTTGACCGTCTGCTCCACGGTGCCGAGTTCACCGGCAATTTGTTTGTTCAGTTTGCCGGCAACAACGTATTCGAGCACTTCGCGCTCACGCGGTGTGAGCGTGGACAGGCGCGCGCGGATCTCGGAAAGTTCGGCCTGCTCTCGATGAAGGGCGCGATTTTTCTCGACCGCCACACGAACGGCTGCGAGCAGGTCTTCGTCGTTGACAGGTTTGATCAGGAAATCGCTAGCGCCTTGTTTCATGGCCTGGATGCTCCTGGGAATATCAGCCGTACCGGTCAGAAAAATAATGGGCAGAAGACTGCCTGCTTTGGCCAGGATGCGTTGGAGTTGGAGACCATTGAGGGTGGGCATAGCGAGATCGAGCACGAGACAGCCCAGTGCATCGGGATCATATTGCGCTAGGAAGTCGTCTGCCGACGCAAACGCGGCCACAACGAAACCAGCCGCACGTAACAGACGCGAGATAGACTTCCGTACAGGCGCGTAATCGTCCACAACAAAGACGGTCGGACTGGGAGGAGTAGTCATCGGCTATCAGCTATCAGGGATTAGTTCTTTGCTAGAATCTTTCTCAGTACCTGTTGTAGCCGCTTCGCGGTGTCGAGGCACTTCGGCAGTGTCGCTCCCAACACTGCGGCGACGCAGCGCAGTGGTTACAAGGCTGACTTTTATAGGAAGGCTAAAGTAGAACGTCGCCCCGCGGTCGAGATTGTTTGCGGCCCAGAGTTTTCCTCGATGCGCGGCTATGATGGTCCGACAGACTGAAAGGCCGATGCCCATCCCCTTCTCTTTCGTGCTAAAGAATGGCTCGAAAATTTTTTCCATTTTTTCCTCCGGGATGCTGATGCCCTGGTCGGTAACCGATACGACCACCGCGCCGCCGTCGTTCTCAATCCTAGTCCGAATAACCAGGCGGCGCTTTGAAGTGTTGCAACTAGCCATTGCCTCACAGGCATTGACTACCAGATTGAGTAAGACTTGCTGAAGCTGCACCGGGTCGCCGCTGACGGTGGGCAAATTCTGTACGAGCTCAGTTTCCACGGTGACCTTTTGATTTATGAGATCGCTACGGATCAGCTTCAACACATCGCGTACAACGTCGTTCATACCGAGAGAATGCTGTTGCATTTCGCCCTTTTTCAGCAACAGACGCAAGCGGCGAATGACTTCGCCGGCTCGCTTGTCTTCGCTTACGATATCATTAAGAATTTCGCGCAGCTCGACGAGGTCGCCGCGATCGTTTGAGAGGATCCGCTGCGCAGCCTGCGCGTTGGTAAGGATGGCGCTGAGCGGCAGGCTAAGTTCATGCGCAATTGAGCCCGAAAGTTCGCCCAGCGTCGTCACGCGCGAGAGATGCGCCAACTGCTCGCGCTGGCGTGCCGCCTCCAACTCAGCCTCCTTCCGCTTGGTTATATCTGCTGAAGCGCCGCGCATTCGAACCGGTTGACCGTCACCGTTGAACTCGACATCGCCGCGCCCGACGATCCAGCGTATTTGCCCGTCCGGTAACACCGCCCGGTATTCAGATCGATATTCTGCGCCAGTTCGCAAAGAATTCTCCACAGCCTGGAGTACGGATTCACGGTCCTCGGGATGTAGCATGTTTTGAAAGCGATCGAAATCGATCTTTTCGGACGGAGCAAAGCCAAAGAGGACCCGCCCCTTATCCGTGATCCAAATTTCGTTACGCACAATGTCCCACAGCCACATGCCGAGGTCGGCAGCGCTAGCCGCGAGCTCCATGCGCTCCTGCGTCTCGCGCAAGTCGGCCTCGCTCGCTTGCAACCGTCGCGCGAGCTGTGCCCTCTGCAGCATGTCATTGCTCATCTGGTAGCCCATGGCTGCTATCAGACCAAGATAGGAGAAGCAGGCGAGAAATGGTGCTTGAATAATTCCCCATACCACCAGCACCGCCTCTCCAACGGCAACTGCGCTAAAGAAGATCAGGGCGCCACCGACGACCAACGCACGCTGCCAGTCTCCCCGCCGCCAAGCTGCGATTGTGGCATCTACAAAAAAGATTATGAGCAAGAGCAGGCTCAGTTGCGCGACTAGAATCCATGGATTCGTTTCACCCACCGGAACCGAGACCGTTTCTCCACCCCACCACGAAACCTGCTTCAGGCTGATGATTTGCAGGTAGCTAAGATTTGGTACGAAAATAAAATTCAGAATCAGCGCCAGTGTTCGCACGCCGCAGACACTCCATGCTAGCCATGGTCGCCCGGCACGGAGATAGAGGCGCACGAAGACCACAAGCGACACAACAACCGCCCACACGGGAAATGCCGCCCAGCGCAGAATCACGCCGTACTGTTCGCCGGTCTGCGCGCGCATTAATGCCAACTCAAACGCGGTGAGCGCCGCGCCCGCGACGGCGTTGCACGACAATACGAAATACGCCCAGCCCTCACGCTGTTTGCACCACACCAGGAAGTATATGCTCGCCAGCGTTAAACACGCTGCGGCATTCATTGACCAGACGATGATGATCCAACTCATCGGAGGACTGTGACGAAGCGTTAGGCGTTACTATGTTGAGCGGATCGCGGAGCCAGTAAAAGGCGAATCGCGAAGTGCAGACTACTTGCGAAGGCGTGAAACAGATCGGATTTCTCGATCATTTATTCTGTAGTCGTAATCATTCTTCTTTTGCGAAAAAAGTTGTTGGTTGTCAAACAAATCTGATCGTTCGTCGTTCCGTGAGAGATTCTACGGTTTTCATCTCGACCAAGGCGCGGCGGTTGTGCTCCGACCGCGGATGTCAGAAGTTTTATCAACCTCGATTCAAAACTTGTTTCGGCGAGGACGCCAAAAACAGCACAGGCGCGACACCCACCCAAGATAGGCGGTAGATATTTACGGCGAGGGTGGCGCGTCGTCGTCGAGCGACATGGGGAGCACCCCGGGGATTGTGCCAGGAGAGGCGAGCAACATGCCGGTCTTGCTGGCCGGGTGCATGGTCGCTTGGACGTGGAAAGTCATTTTCTCATTGCCACGAATGACTGTGATCGGGACGACGTCACCCGCAGTGACGTAGAATGAGGCGTCGAATACATCCTCGGGGTCAGTTATTCTTTTCTTGCCTACCTGAAGCAGCACGTCGCCCTCTTTAATGCCGCTGCGCGCCGCCGGCGCGTCCTCCGCGACCTGTGTCACTACCGCTCGCGAGCCGTCCACTTGTTCGGACGCGGGCGAAACATTGTTCACGCCAATCCAGCCGTGCCTGGCTTCGCCGAAACGAACGAAATCAGTGCGAATTTTCTCCGCGGCCTCGATGGGCACGGCGTAACAGGCGGAATTATTTTCCAGGCCGCTTACGACGATTCCAACTACTTCCCCTTTCATGTTCAACAGGGGAGCGCCTGCCTCGCCCCGCTGAGTGGGAGCGTTCACGCGTAAATGGATTGTGGAAAAAAAGCGGCCGAGACATTTTCGATCGAACCCCGCAATCATCCCGAAGTTCGGTGTCTTGGGTAAATCCAGAGGATAACCGATCGATATGACAGGGGTTGCCAGTTCCAGTTCCTCCGATCTGCCAATCGGCAGGGCCGGCGTAGTCTCGTCCACTTTCAAGATGGCTGTCCCGCTGCGAATGTCTGCCACGAGTTGGTGCGCCGGGTATTTCTTGCCGTCGAATTCGACTGTGAAGTTGCCCGCTTCGCCTCCGACCGTGTATGCCGTGTAAAGTGTTCCGGTCGGGTCAACGAAAAATCCGGTGCCGCAAATTGGGCTGTGTTCATCGATGCCGTAAATCTTCACGACCGCTTTGGCGGCACGCTCGAAAATGTCTCTGACCTGATGGCTGATTGCCGTGGCGGATTGCTCCTGCGCAAAGAGCAAGCCTACGCCTGAGCAGAAAAGCAGCGCGAATGCTATTGCGCTGCGTTTAGAACCTGAAAGTCGGCTCATAACTCACGGGGACGCTATCGAGCACGTAGCGTGGCGGGGCGGCTCGGTGAGTCTGGGCGCTTTCACGAAAACTGCGAACCGGCTGCATCCTAAAGATCTGCGTGGCGACCGGAGATGCAAGGTTCCACTCTTGTTCGGCATTTACCGGCGCCGATAATGTTAGCGGACTCTGGATAGCGACGCGAGCCGTCTCGGGTTGCTGATACACCTTTAATGAAATCACTGCGGCACAGACCAGGACTGCGGCGACAGCAGTGGGATATGAGGCAAGCGATCGGATATCCAGTTGCGACATGAAGTTCTGAGCGCGTTCGAGACAAATGCGCCAAAGCGGCTGGCGCAATAATTCATCGCGTTGGCGGCGATGGAATT
>DATFXC010000196.1:0-9109 GCA_035258625.1 Candidatus Udaeobacter sp.
ATGGCTGCCAGCGGTAGCAAGCGAGCTGGTTTACTACGAATGATCAAGGACAATCTGAATGCCTATCTTTCTGCCTGTCAGGTTGGCATAACCATGGCGAGCCTCGGCCTTGGTTGGTTGGGAGAACCTTTCCTTGCGCGAATGCTTCAGCCGTTTTTCGCTTTGGCAGGAATCGAATCCCCCGCCGTGGTCAAATCGATTTCGTTCACACTGGCTTTCTCGGCCATCACGTTTTTGCACATCGTGGTAGGCGAACAAGCACCAAAGATTCTGGCGATCCGCAAAGCGATGCCTTCCGCTCTGTTCGTGAGCGCTCCATTGCGATGGTTTTATGTCATCTTCAAACCGGCGATCTGGTTTCTAAACGCCGCTAGCAACTGGGTGCTCCGGAGGATTCTTCGCGTCGAACCAATTGCCGAAGGAGAACTGGCACATAGCGAAGAGGAACTGCGCTTGATTGTACGCGAAAGCGAAAAATCAGCCGAGGTAACGTCTCTCGGCCGTGAACTTGTATTTAACGTGCTGGATCTGCGCGATCGCGTCGTGCGCGATATCATGACACCTCGCGGCGAAATCGTTTACCTGGACGTCGAGGATGATTTCGAAACGAACGTGAAAAAGGCCATCGAATCCCGTCACACCCGCTTTCCACTGTGTCGGGACAATGTGGATAACACGATCGGCCTCATTCATATCAAGGACCTGCTTCTCATGATGCGCGATCCGCATCCCGATTTGATGAAGATCAAACGCGAGTTGCTTCCGGTCCCCGAAATGATGCCGCTGGAAAATCTGCTCAGATTATTCCTTAGCAAGCATGCGCACGTGGCAATCGTTGTGGATGAATTTGGGGGGACTGTGGGGCTTGTGACGCTGGAAGATGTGTTGGAGGAACTCGTTGGCGATATTCAGGATGAGTTCGATTTCGAAAAGGAAGAGTTTCGCAAAATCAGCGCAAACGAATTCAGCGTGGACGGAGCGCTTGGCCTGTACGAGCTAAACGATCTCGCGAAGCTTGATTTGGAAAGCCCCGACGTAAGTACGATCGGCGGTTACGTGACGCATCTGCTGGGGCATCTGCCGAAGACCGGCGAACAAGTTAAGATCGATGGTTACTTGGTTACCGTTTCCGAAGCCGATAACCGCCGCGTGAAGCAGCTGCATTTCAAGAAGTTGAGCGACGCCACCGCCACGACGACAAGTTCTCGGAACCCGTAGCGGAGGAGTGTTCTGGACAGTTGCTAAACCGCACCGGCTTGCAATTGGGCGCGTAGGGCGGGTCTACGCTGCAATTGCTGGGTGAGCGCCGCAATCGCGCGCAACGTGGAGGGACTGATGTGGTGCTCCATGCCCTCCACATCATGATGAATTACTCGGTCGTCCACACCGAGCAGTCTGAGAAACTCAGTGAGTAGCTTGTGCCGTTGGGCGATTCTGCGGGCCAGTTTTTTTCCTGCGGCAGTTAAAATAAGCCCGCGGTACTTTTCATATTTGAGAAGCCCCTCGGCATCGAGCCTTTGAACCATGTTCGTGACGCTGGCCTGCGAAATCTTTAAGGCAGCCGCGATATCGATCACCCTGGCGTATCCCTTGGAATTGATGAGTTCAAGGATGCGCTCGAGGTAATCCTCCACAGTCGCGGAAGCGCCAACCGGCGATTGAGACGTCTTTTTGTTTCGCACGCCCGCGAACATAAAGGCATCACTACAACAGTCAACAACTAAAGATTGTCTCTTGACAGAATAGTATATGAACATAAATAAATTAGTTTCACCTAAGAATCATTTTAGCAGCATTTATGGCGCAGCCGGAAATTGCAACCACAGCAAGACCTCGCACGGCCTGGCGACGGACGGGCGGCCAGGTTTCCTTGGCGGAGGTCCATCGCACCATCCTTGTGCCACAGAGGGCCTCCTTCTGGAGGAAGCTTATGGCATTTTCCGGTCCGGGATTCCTGGTCGCCGTGGGCTATATGGATCCCGGCAACTGGGCGACCGATTTGGCCGGAGGTGCGCGGTTCGGCTACTCGCTTCTATGTGTCATCATGATTTCGAATCTGATGGCGATCCTGCTTCAGCATTTGTGCATCAAACTCGGCGTCGCCACAGGCCGCGACCTCGCCCAAGCCTGCCGCGACCATTACCCGCGACCGCTTGTCTGGTTTCTGTGGATTCTGTGCGAGATTGCGATCGCTGCATGCGATCTGGCCGAAGTGGTTGGCTCGGCCATCGCGCTGCAGTTGCTGTTCGGCATTCCGCTGGTGTGGGGCTGCCTCATCACCGCGCTAGATGTGCTCGCTGTTCTTTATCTCCAAAACAAAGGCTTTCGTTACGTTGAAGCACTTGTCATCACGTTAATCGCGACTATCGGCACGTGTTTCGCGCTGGAGCTAATTTTTTCCAAGCCAAGCATTGTAGGGATTGCGCTTGGGTTTATCCCTGGGCCACACGTCGTCACAAACCAGGAAATGCTTTACGTCAGCATCGGCATCCTTGGAGCCACCGTAATGCCGCACAATCTGTATTTGCACTCGTCGATTGTGCAGACGCGCAAATTCGAGCAGACACCGGAAGGCAGACGCGAAGCTATCAAGTTTGCAACCATCGATTCGAGCGCGGCGCTCATGTTCGCGTTGTTCATTAATGCTGCGATCCTAATTCTGGCGGCGGCCGTTTTTCATTGGTCCGGCCATCAGGATGTTGCTGAAATTCAAGATGCGTACAAACTGCTCAGCCCATTGCTGGGTGTTGGTGTAGCGAGCATACTGTTTGCCGTCGCGTTGCTCGCGTCCGGGCAAAATTCGACTCTTACCGGCACGCTTGCCGGCCAGATCGTGATGGAAGGTTTTCTCAACATCCGAATTACGCCGTGGTTGCGTCGGCTGATCACACGGCTTATAGCGATCGTACCCGCGATCGTGGTAATCGGTGTTTTCGGAGAGGGCAAGACGACGGAATTGCTGATTGCCAGCCAGGTCTGTCTAAGCATGCAACTAGGGTTCGCCGTGTGGCCGCTAATGCGATTTACCAGCGAAAAGGCCAAAATGGGTGAGTTCGCGAACCCCGTCTGGATAAAAATTCTGGGCTGGACGACTGCCGGCATTATCATCGTGCTAAATGTGAAGCTGCTGTTAGACACGTTTCTGCCGGACTCGGTGCTCAAGGCGCTGTACGGTTCTCTTGGGCTTCCGGTCCCCGAGTAAACGAATTGCTGAAATCGCAATGACCAGAACGATTTGACGATTTAACGTGCCCAGCCATTCGGCATTCGGATTCCTAAAGTCATGTATAAACACATACTGATCCCGCTCGAGAACAGCCCCGCCGACGCGACTATCCTTACTCATATCAAGCCGCTGGCACGCATGACTGGTGCAAGGCTGCTGCTTGTTCATGTGGCTGATGGATGGGTGGCACGCAATTTCAATCAACTCCAGCTTGCCGAGAGCCAGGAGATGAAAGAAGACCGGGTGTATTTGGAAAAGCGGCAGGGCGAACTAAATAACGAAGGCTTTTCCTGCGACGCTATGCTGGCGTTGGGCGAACCGTCAGATGAAATCATCAAGCTCGCCCGCGAGAAAGATGTCGATCTGATCGCCATGACTACACACGGGCACCGCTTCATTAGCGACATTCTCTATGGGGCGACTGCCGACAAGGTGCGTCATGCGGTCGATATCCCGGTGCTGCTGCTGCGCGCGAAATAGGTGTAGAGGCATTGGTGGTAAACACCGTTTCGCTGATTCCGCGCTTGACACCCGTGCCGCTACAACGACCTAAAACGCGCGTGAAGGTCCTGTTCCTGACTAACGAGTATCCGCCACACGTCTATGGCGGGGCGGGAGTGCACGTCGGGTATTTGTCGCGGCAGTTGGCAAAAATGATGCCCGTCGAAGTGCGTTGCTTTGGCGACCAGCGTCTCGAGGAAGGTAATCTCAAAGTCATCGGCTTTGAACTGGACACGACTAATTTCACCTGCCCAAAGCCGTTGCGTTCCGCTTTCGGTGCGGTGCGGCGTTGCACGGATTTCAATACCATGAATATCGACGCCGACCTCGTGCATTGTCACACTTGGTACAGCCACTTCGGCGGAATCCTGGCAAAAAAGAATTACGGTTTACCTGTCGTGATTACCGTTCATTCGCTCGAGCCGCTTCGACCTTGGAAACGCGAACAGCTCGCCGGAGGTTACGATTTCTCAGTGTGGGTCGAGAAAACCGCGCTGGAAATGGCGGATGCGATCATAGCAGTTTCCGGCGCGACCAAACACGACATCCAACGTCTCTTCAATGTGAATCCTGCACGTGTGCACGTGATCCACAATGGAATCGATTTGAATCAATATCATAAGGTCGATTCAACTGGCGCGCTCAAGCGTTACCGTATCGATCCAGCCAGGTCATATCTGCTTTTTGTGGGGCGGATCACGCGCCAGAAAGGGTTCCAACATCTGGTGCACGCAATCCATTTCATGGATCGCGATTTCCAGATCGTGCTGTGCGCAGCCGCGCCGGACACGCCGGAACTGGCACAGGAAATGCAAATTGCTGTCGAACGCGCACAAGCGCAGCGGCCCGGAATCATCTGGATCAATGAAATGGTCGATCAACAGACCGCCTGCGAACTGTACTCGCACGCCGCGGTATTCGTTTGTCCGTCGATCTACGAACCGTTTGGCATCATTAATCTAGAAGCGATGGCGTGCGAAACTGCGGTAGTTGCCACTGCTGTTGGCGGAATCAAGGAGGTCGTCGTTGACGGCGAAACCGGTTTCCTCGTCCCGCTTGGGCAAATGAAGGAGAGCCCGTTCGAAGCAATAAATCCCGAGAAATTTGCGCGTGACCTCGCGGAGCCTGTCAATGAGTTGATGAAAAACCCTCAACTCCGCGAACAGTTTGGCAAGGCCGGGCGCAAACGGGTGGAAGAGAACTTTAGTTGGGCTGCGATTGCGGAGAAGACCAAGGCGCTTTACGCCTCGTTGATTAAATGAATTGTTAAACTGTTAAAACGGGTCCGGTTGTAACGTTGTACCTTCTTTAACGATTTAACTTTTCCGCAGGCCATGTTCGTCGATCGAGTAAGAGTTTTTGCACAGGCGGGAAAAGGCGGCCGCGGGTGCGTCAGTTTTCGACAGGAGAAATTTGTGCCGAAAGGCGGACCGGACGGCGGCGATGGCGGGCGTGGTGGTAACGTGGTCCTGCGGGCGGACCGGCATGTCGACAATCTCGCCAATCTCTTCTACGAGCCCCTGGTCAAGGCAAAAAGCGGCGGGCACGGGATGGGGAAAAAAATGAGTGGACGCGCGGGCGCGGACAAAATCGTCAAGGTTCCGGTGGGGACGATCGTTTGGCGTGCGGAAGAAGAGAAACATCCAACGTCGAACGTCGAACGTTCACCATCGAATTCGGAGCAATTTGCAATTGGCCATCTGCAATCGGCAATTCCAGTTGTCGATCTCGCGCGAGATGGGCAGGAATTCGTGCTTTGCCGCGGCGGAGCAGGGGGAAAGGGGAATGTGCACTTCAAAAGCTCGCGCAATCGCGCGCCGCGCCAATACACCGAGGGCGAAGGAGGCGAAGAGGGACATTTCCTGCTTGAGCTGCGAACCATCGCCGACGCGGGATTCGTTGGCTACCCGAATGCCGGCAAATCAACCCTGTTACGGAAAATTTCGGCGGCGCGGCCGAAGGTCGCGGCCTATCCGTTTACGACGCTCCACCCGATCGTCGGCGTCATCGAATTTCCAGGTTACCGACGCGCCACCGTCGCGGATATTCCTGGTTTGATCGAAGGGGCGCACCGGGGGCTCGGGCTGGGTCATGAATTTCTGCGCCACATTACGCGATGCCGCGTTTTGATTTTTGTGGTGGATGTCGCCGCAAGCGAGGGACGCCCTCCAGTCCAGGATTTGCAGAATCTGCGGCGGGAAATTGATCTGTACGATCCCACGCTCTCGTCGCGCGCGTGGTTCGTCGTTGCCAACAAAATGGATTTACCCGGTGCAAAAGAAAATCTTAAAGCGTTGGAAGACAGATTCCCGAAAGTCCGGATCCTTCCGACTTCAGCAGCCAAAGGAGAAGGAATCGATGCGCTGAAACAAGAGTTGGCAACGCGAATAACGAACGAAAACGAGATCGTTTTGGCGACAATTTAAGATGGACAAGTCCGGCAACCCTAGCGAAACTGGGCGCTGTGTTATGGCTAGGCGGGTTGTAGCGAGTTATTGTTCCAGTTTCTTGAAGTCGGAAATGTTGCACATTTACCGGCAGGTCAAGGCGCTGCGCGGCGTCGATACATTTGTCGTTACCAAAGAGGTACAGAACGCGGAGCGGTTTCCGTTTGATGATATTGAAGTGATTCCAAAGCGGCGCACTAACCTGCTTGTGCACGGCTGGTTGAAATTCGTCGAACGGCGGCCCCCGATTGTTTATCGCGGCGAGTATCAAACGCTGGACTCATTGTTGAGGCGCCACGGAGCTGATCTGATGCACATTTATTTTGGCCATACTGGCGTGCACCTGCTTCCGTTTATCGAGCAATGGCACAAACCGTGCGTGGTATCTTTCCACGGCGCTGACGTCGCGCATAAACCAGAGATTAAAGATTATCCCGGTAAACTGCGGCGCCTTTTCAACGTGGTTCCGCTGGTGTTCGCCCGTTCCAAATCGCTCGCGGACCGGCTGATCCAGTTAGGATGCCCGCCGGAAAAGCTGCGCATCAATCGCACCGGAATCCCGCTGAATGAATTCCCGCTGGTGGATAGAGAACCGCCTCGAGACGGCAAATGGAAGGTGGTGCAGGCGTGCCGGCTGATTCCGAAAAAAGGAGTGGCGACAAGCTTGCGTGCTTTTGCAATTTTCAAGAAGGACTATCCTGGCGCGGAGCTTTTTATCGCCGGCAAAGGCCCGTTACAGCCGGAGTTGGAGATGCTTGCCGGCGGACTCGGCATTGCCAGGGACGTGCATTTCGTCGGGTTTCTCTCGCAGCCGAAACTGCGCGAACTCTATGCCAGTTCACATCTGTTCTTGCATCCGAGCGAGATTTCCCCGAATCAAGACCAGGAAGGTGTGCCGAATTCAGCGCTCGAAGCGATGGCAACAGGTTTGCCGGTAGTTGCGACGCGCCATGGTGGAATACCCGAAGCAGTTGAACACGGACGCACCGGATTTCTCGTGGCGGAGGAGGATCACGTTGCTTTAGCAAACGCGATGCAATTAATCGCGAGTTCACCCGTCCTGTTGCAGGAGATGGGAGCGCGTGCGCACACAACAGTAAAGGAACGGTTCGAACAGGAAACGCAGATTGATCATTTGGAATCGTTTTACGAAGAAGCGATTACAATGAACGGCGCGGCTGAACGGGTGGACTCAAGACCAGTCGCCCGAATCACTCCGCAGTTTGCCGAAGGTTTGCCGGCGAAATAAGCGCGCGTTAGAATTTTGTTTGTCATCCCGGTAAAACGGGCTTTGGTATCCGCGTCAAGTTTGTGGCCGGGCTTGCAGCCCGAAAATCGCGGATAAGGATGTCCATGCGACTAAATCAAACGCGCAATCGTTGTTTCCTGATATCGGTCCTGGCGTTGGCCTCCAGCGCAATGCTTGCCACGTCGACCTTTGGAGCCGAAGTGGGCTCGACTGAGCACGAGGGCGTCTCGTTAAAACCGCAGATGCTTGTTAATTTCGGCGGCTTCGGAATTACAAACTCGATGCTGGTGACCTGGATTGTGGCTGCTAGTATCATCATTCTTGCGCAAACCGCCATGCGCAACCCCAAACCAATTCCAGGTCGCCGACAGAATTTTTGGGAGTGGATGGTCGAGGGTCTCTACACGTTCCTTGAAAATATCATCGGACGCGATCTGGTGACAAAAGGATTTTGGTTTTTTGCGTCGATTTTCATTTTCATTCTGTTCGTGAACTGGTTCGGACTGATTCCGGGAATCGGAACAATCGGCTGGGGTCACTACGACGGCTCGGGAAATTTCCATGTCGATCGGCCATTGCTACGCGGTGGCAACGCGGATCTGAACCTGACGACCGCAATGTCGGCCGTATTCTTCGTGATGTGGTTTGTCTGGGCGATTCAGGCCAACGGCTTCGGAGGATTCTTGAAGGAATTGTTTGGCCCAAAAGGTGAGACGACCGGTGTTATAAAGATCCTGATGGTCGTCATCTTTTTCGCCGTTGGATGGCTCGAAGTGATCTCGATTCTATTTCGACCGATTGCACTCAGTTTTCGATTGTTCGGAAATATTTATGCCGGCGAAAGCATTCTAGAGGCAATGTCCACGATGATTCCATGGCTGTCGCCGATCCTGCCGATTCCGTTCTATTTCCTCGAAGTGCTCGTGGGGTTTGTGCAGGCGCTCGTTTTCATGCTGCTGACTGCGGTTTTCACAATGTTAATTGCAGAGCACCAAGAGGGACCGGAGCATGCGCACTGATTTTTCAACGATCTCATGACGAGATCGCAAAACCAAGCTAAACTAAATATGATACTACCAATACTAGCAGAACTGGGCGGAAGCATTCACGTTGGGCTTGCCGCCATGGGCGTCGGAATCGGAATCGGCCTGACCGGCCTGGGAATGACCAGCGCGGTCGGACGCAATCCCGGCGCGTTTACGCAGGTGCTCGTGCACGGAATTCTCGCCATCGCGTTAACCGAGGCGATCGTGTTCTACGCGCTCTACCTTCTGCCCAATAAATAGTTTGTTGCGGGCGGGTAAATTCGCCTGAACGCATGAACGAGTTTTATCTTATGATAACGATACTTGCCGCCGCCAGCGGAGGCGTCACCGACGTTGTGCGTGAAACAGCTGAAATGTTCGGCTGGAACTGGAAGTTGTTTTTGTCGCAGGTCATTAGCTTCTGCATTGTTGCGTTTCTTTTGCAACGTTTCGCTTACAAGCCGATCCTTGCTCTGCTGGAAGAGCGCCGGCGCAAGATCGAAGAGGGCCAGATCAACGCGGAAAAAATAAAGAAGGAACTCGCCGAAGCGGAGAAGCGTTATCAGGAAATTCTCGCGAAAGCCAACGCCGACGGGCAAAAGATGATCGACGAAGCGCGTGAAAGCGCTGCTCACTTGTCCGAACGCAAGCAACAGGAGGC
>DATFXC010000197.1:0-7831 GCA_035258625.1 Candidatus Udaeobacter sp.
CAATCTGCACATGGCGTGCGTCAAAGAGATTTTCGAAATGCCGATGCGCGATGGAATCATCTCGCGCTGGCCGGCGTCGCATCTCCGGCGCCTAAAACCTCCGCGGCCGATTCGTGCGACTCCGAGCTTTGAGGAATTCAGAGCAATCGTTGAAAGCATCCGGTCGCAGAAATACAATGGGCATGATGCGGAAGAGAGCGCGGACTTTGTAGAGTTTCTCGGACTCGCGGGATTGGGTAAGGCAGAAGCGGCAGCGCTAAGACAAAGCGACATTGATTGGGAACGCGAGACGATCACGACATTTCGTCACAAAACGAAATCCGGTTTCGCGATTCCGATCTACCCGCAATTAAAACCGCTGCTGCTTCGCCGGCGCCACGATGATGCGCCTAGCGAACGCGTGTTCAAGATCGACAATGCCAAGAAAGCAATCTCCAACGCCTGCCGTCGCTTAGATCTGCCGCAGTACAGTCACATTTCATTCCGGCGAATGTTCATCACGCGCGCAATCGAGCGCGGCGTGGACGTGAAGGTGATCGCTGAATGGCAAGGCCATAAGGACGGCGGCAAACTCATTCTCGACACCTACAGCCACGTTAATCGCGCGCATTCGCATCGAATGGCGCAACTCATGACCGACGGTTTGCCGGAAAACCTGGTTCCGATCTCCGCCGCTGTTTCGCAATGAGCGCGCAAGGATTCCCACGCAAAACGTTCACTTGTACATTCAACGGTTGGCAGATTCGCGTGCAGTAAGCACCGTTACTCGCTGCCGTGAAACGTTTTTCGAGGATCGGCACCGGCGATCTTTAAAACCCGGTTTTGGGGCTATTTTGGGGTCTAGCTGGTGCCCCCCTTGAGCCGGATGGAATTGGGGCCGGGCCGAAGATGAGGTGCGCCATTTAATTGCTGTGGTCTGGGCGTAACCTCTGATAGCATTTTACGCAGTAAAAAAGATAGGGAGCGCATGAGCGACTCTCGCGCAATGATCAGCGCACCGAGACTTTGCCCAAAGTGTGGGTCGGAAATCTCCGCCGACGCGCCGGAGAAAGGCTGCCCAGGTTGTCTTCTCGAGAATGGTCTTGGTCTGCTCCCGGAGGCTCAGGTGACCGCTCGCGACGCGTCCACCGTAATCTCGACGAAGGCGAATGAGTGTGGCTCTGCTGAAGACTTTGAAGTGAATACTGCGGGTCCTGCTGGCAATAGTGAAAAAGCAAAGCGCTCTGTCGAGACACAGGGGGAACTGGGCGATTACGTATTACTGGAAGTGGTCGGTCGCGGCGGTCAGGGTGTGGTTTACCGGGCGCATCAGAAGAGTCTTAATCGCACAGTGGCACTCAAGATGATTAGCGTGGGCTCTTGGGCCACCGAAGCGCATCTGAAGCGTTTTCGCCGGGAGGCCGAAGCTGCCGCGAGTCTCGAACATCCGGGGATTGTACCCATCTATGAGGTGGGCGAGCGCGACGGCTCCTGCTACTTCAGCATGAGATTTGTTGAGGGCGGCCAGCTTGACCAAGTAATCAAGCGGGAGCCGATGTCGATCCGACAGGCGGCGGAATTGATCTCAAAGGTAGCTCGCACCGTTCATTACGCGCATGAGCACGGGATTCTGCATCGGGACATCAAGCCAGGAAATATTCTGCTCGATCAAGAAGGTGAACCATTGCTCACCGATTTCGGCCTTGCCCGATTAGTGGAAGCTGAGAGCACGGTCACGCGGACCAAGGAAGTGATGGGCACACCCAGTTACATGGCCCCGGAACAAGCTGTGGGAAACAACGCAGCCGTTAGTAGCGCGACAGATGTTTATGGCCTTGGTGCCGTTCTCTATCAACTGCTTACTGGCCATCCGCCTTTTGCGGGAGGAACAACCTACGAGACAATCAAGTTAGTGCTGGATTCCGAGCCGCGACGACCGCGCGTGTTAAATCCGAAAATCGATCGCGACGTCTCAACGATTTGCCTCAAGTGTTTGGAGAAAGATCCAAAGCGCCGTTACTCTTCCGCTCTCGCGCTGGCGGAGGATCTGGAACACTGGCTAAAGCACGAACCAATCGAAGCCCGACACACTGGCGTTTTCACTCGTGGCAAAAAATGGGTGCGGCGGAACCCAACGAGCGCTCTTCTGGCAGGTTCACTGATGGCGTTAGCTGCGGTCGTTGGATGGAATATTTGGAAAAGTGAATTGATCCGGCATCCTGTAGCAAACGGAGTCGCCGTCCTGCCGTTTGAGAACTTAAGTCGCGATCCGGATAACGCCTATTTCACGGATGGCGTGCAGGACGAAATTCTAACCGACCTCGCCCGGGTCGCCGATCTGAAAGTGATCAGCCGCGCCTCGACAATGCAATACAAGAGCGAAGTTGCGCGCAATTTGCGCGAAATCGGACGGCAACTTGGCGTGGCGCATCTGGTAGAAGGAAGTGTTCAGCGCTCCGGCAATCGCGTGCGTGTCAGCGCGCAATTGATTGATGCACGCACTGACCGGCATTTATGGGCGCAGACCTATGACCGTGAGCTTGCGGACGTTTTTGCGATTCAAAGCGAGATAGCCCAAAGGATCGCAGATCAGCTTCAAGCCAAAGTCTCGGCCGCTGAAAAAGCAGCAATTGAAGAGAAGCCAACAAAGGACCTCGTTGCCTATGATTTCTACGTGCAGGCTACGGCTCTGGCCAATGCAGCTAACGCAGAGCGAGAAAGCCACCGAGCTATTTTCCAACAAGCCGTGGAGTTACTCACCCAGGCGATCGCGCGAGATCCGGCTTTTCTTCTCGCGTATTGCAAGTTGGCTGAGGTCCACGACGCGCTGTACTTCAATGGATTCGATCCCACACCCGCCAGACTAGCATTAGCAAAATCTGCGATCGATTCCGCTTTTCGCCTTAAATCAGATTCGGCTGAAGCGCATCTGGCTCTCGCCTCCCATCTTTACTATGGCTATCTCGATTACGACCATGCGCGGGACGAGTTGACTATCGCCGCCCGAGCCTTGCCAAACGACGTACGAATTTTCCACTTGGCTGGCCAGATTGATCGAAGACAAGGTCGCTGGCCGGACGCTGTGCGCAATTTTCAGCGGGCAATTGAATTGGATCCCCGCAACGAAGATTCTCTTGCCAGACTTATCAACACCTATCGGTTCATGCGCGCCTACAAAGAAGCGAGAGGGACTTTGGATCGCCTTGTCGCGCTAAACCCAAACGGTATTATGTCGCAGCTCTCACGCGGCTGGATTGATGTGGAAGAGCATGCCGATACTCGAGAGTTGCATGCAATAATGGAAAAGCTCCTGCGCGATAATCCAGCATCCGCTGAAAATAGGGTGCGAGATCTGTTTGTTCTCGCATTATATGAGCGTGACTTCGCTGCTGCTCATCGTGCCCTGGCGGCACTTACTGATCCTGACTTTGGAGAAATAAAACAGGGGATTTATTTCAACCGCGCTATCGCTGAAGGCGTGATGGCTCGCGCCAAAGGAGATGAGGCTGCGGCACGCGCCGCGTTTAACGCAGCGCGTCCGGAAGTGGAGGCATTCTTGCGCACCCAACCAAATTTCAGCGGTGGCATTTGCGTCCTGGGGTTGATCGACGCGGGACTGGGGCGAAAAGAGGAGGCGCTGCGCGAGGGTAGGCGCGCACTCGAATTTCCGCGGGCAAAAAATGCCCTCGATCGCCCAGGTCATCTTTATTTTTTCGCGATAATCTGTGCTTGGACTGGCGAAAGCGACCTTGCAATCGAGCAACTGGAGACGCTCGCCAAAATTCCGGCCGGCGCGTCTTACGGCGACCTCCGCCTCGATCCGAATTGGGATTCGCTGCGCGGTGATCCGCGGTTTGAAAAAATCGTCGCCTCCCTCGCGCCAAAAGAGACGGTGGCCAAATGAAGACTGCCTGCTTAGAATCTCTTCTTTAGCTGGACATACCAAAACCTGCCTTTGATATCGGCGAGCGATTCGTCGAAGTTGTTTTCGAATGCACCAGCCACAAATGGCGGATCTTCATCGAACACATTCTGCATCCCAAGCGTAATTGTCGTGTTATTCAACCAGGGGCGCCATCCACACGGATTGTACTCGGCAGTAGAAACGGGCAGGATCTTCTTCTCGTTGCCGTCCTTCGTCTGCAAGTTCTTCCCGCCGTCCTTGGCGAGCCCAGGCACCTGCGCAGCAGCCGGTCGCGGCAAGTTGAACGTGTAGGACGCGATCAAGTCGAGCGTCACCCACGCCGCGACTTTACGCGCGCGAATAGACTCCTGGCCTGCATCAGGGTTCGGGATGACGTTCCCATCGGGGTCAGTTGTAAATTTGCCCAGGGTTCTAGGCGTTTGCCCCTTAATTGGGAACGAACTTAAACCGAAAGGTGGAACAGGTTGAGATCCCGTAAGAAGAATATTGTCATCTTCATATTGGCCGGTGATGTGCACCGTTGCGCCAGCATCGAAACCAGCGAGCCAGGTATCGGCCGGGCCGTCATAGAACGCACTAACAAATAGTCGGTTATGTGGCAGCGAGCCGGTAAACGTGCCGGCTGAATTAAACTGACCGGAGAGACCAATTCGTTTGGTGTTCGGTTGGGCCTGAAACTCAAACCGGGAAAGGTACGTCCCGTTGACCGTGAAGGTAAGCCTGCCAAAATCGCCATGACCGAAAATCCCAGAATCCAGGATATAGATCACTTCGTAATCAAGACCTTCCGTGATCACTTCAGAAATATTTAGCGCCCTATCCAAGACACGCTTGATCTCGCCGGTCGCATCACGAATGACAAATCCCGGGAACTCGCTCTCATGATCGACAATGAATTGCGCGCTAACAAGGCCTCCAGCATTTCGAAGGTCGATATGCCACCAGTCGGCGCTTAGAGTAAGGCCTTTGATCCACTTTGGATTGTAAACCGCTCCGTAAGACCATTCATAAGCGGTCTCAGGTAACAAGAGCGGGTTTCCACCAATAAGCACTTCGACCGAGGTCTCGCGGGTCAAATGCTTTGGATCTTTGATCTCTTGGAAGATCTCACCCCCTGCCGGCGACAATTCAATTAGTGTCGGCGCATGAAAGGCTTCGCTATAGGTACCGCGCAGCGTTAGCGCGCCAATCCACTTGGGGTCGAGCGCCTGCCAGCGGACAGAGAACTTCGGCTTCTGCGCGTTATACATGGAGTGCGCCGCCTTCGAGGCCGAAGTTGCAGAGGTATTCTGGCTGTACCATTCCTCGCGCTCAGCAACGTCGAACTCGAGGCTGTAGGCGCCTGGGAGGTTCCACGTCGGGCTGGTGATTGGAATCCGCACCTCCTGATACGTCGCCCAAATATCCCGGTTCACCCGTGAGGCCTCGAAGCCCCCACCGACTGCATTAAACGTAGCGAACAACGAGTCAGGCTCGTCTCTCCACCGCTCCCCGCGGTACTCAAGACCGAGCGCAAAGGAGACGGGCCCCGCGGGAAGATTAAAGGCGTCGCCGTTAAGAGTGAAATAGCCCAGCGGCAACTCAAAGGTAGCCGTTTCGTGCAGGGTAACATAGACCTTGCTTATCGCTGCCTGGGTATTACGACCGAAGGTTCCTAAGAACGGATTAAACGCCGTAGCTGGATTCGTATCCAGGAGAGCTTCACGTAAGCCCGGCGCGCTGCCGCCGCCGCCAGTGAGCACCGACACATCGTTTCGGGAATAACGAAAACCTGTTTCCCAGTTCCATGTCTTGAAATAATTACCAAATTCTCCGAGCTCGCCGCGAAGTCCTGCATCGAAAAGCGTGTCAGCGTACGTCGGCTTAAAAGTTCTGACAGTGGTATCGTTGAAAGCGCGAAAGCGAACGCCGGCGGTTACCGGTGTGCCATCGGGCAAGGTCGCGTCTGCCACGGTGAACGGATTAAACGGATTTTGCAGAGGCACGCTGATACCCTCGGGACTGAATGGAATGCCGGCAGCGTCCCTGAAAACATCCGGCACAAAGGGAAGTGCTGCCAGGGCAGAATCGAAGAACGACCGGGTATATTTGAAGTCGGCAAACACGGTTAGGTATTTGTAGCAAATATCGCGGGCGAATGAGCCATAGTAGCTTTGACGGTCCGCCGCCGGAATAGCTGGCGTCAGAGCCGCAAAGTTGTAGGCAAAGAAGTTTCCATCCGGATACGTAGCAACCGCGCCGGGGCGGACGTAGAATGGAGATGTGCTGACGTTCGGAGCCGAGTGTGGCGGCGGCGAGTTCGTACTGAAAAACAAACTTGGGATTAAGCGGAAGCTCTGAACGCGGCCAGGAAAATTCGAGCTGCGGTTATCAAAGCCTCCGAAAAGGAGACCCAGCTCCGCGTTACTGCTGAGGTAACGGTCCCGGCTGTAGATGGCCGCCCGATTGTAGAAATCGGCAATGACCAGGATCTCAGTCTTGTCATCGCCCGTGCCAGCTTTGATCCATCCCTCCCACTCGCCCATGTCGTTGGAGGCGCCAAGGTTCGTGTTCCCATAACTGCCTCCGATCTCAAGCCCACGGAATTTGTGCACTAAAAAGATGTTGAACACACCGGCCACCGCGTCCGCGCCATAAACCGCCGAGGCGCCATCCTTCAAGATGTCGATGTGATCGATCATCGAGAAGGGAATCAGGTTGATGTCAATAGCTCCATTGCCAGCAAGCGAGGCCCCAGCGACGCGCTTTCCATCGATGAGAACCAAAGTTTCTCTGGGCAGCAAGCCGCGCAGGTTAACTTGCACGGTACCGTCACCGATACCGATTGGGATATTTGAGGTGTTCTGGTTGAGGGTCGCCCCCATTTCCTGCGGCAATCTGTTGAGGAAATCCGTTGCGTTGCGAACGCCCAACTTCTCGATGTCTGCCGGCCGGTACGTGTCCACCGGATTCGGGCCGACTTCTACCGCCGTCGGGATGTTTGAACCAGTCACAATCACGCGCTCGACTTCTACAACGCCCGAGGGCGCTGTCTCCTCCGCAAATGCATTTGCCCCGAAAATTACATAACATCCCACAGCTGCTATGAGAGTAGCGCGACAGGATCTTGCGTGAACCGGATCGTTCATTTCATACCCAAACGGATCCGACGAACGCGATTACACCGACTACTGGGGAAACTTGCAACCCAATTCGGCATTACTGCGGGATCCATAATATCCATGCAATCGGCGGTAGCTCCGCTTCAACGCTTTAACGCGGCTAAGCCATTTTCCCGCGTAACAGGCGGCCAAATTTCGCGCAGTGCATCGCGCGGGTGTGCCTTATTTTCTGCCGTGATCTGTGCCTGGACTGGTGAGCGCGACCTGGGCATCGAGCAACTGGAAACTCCCGCGAAAATCCCGAACGGCGCCTCTTACGGCGAACTCCGGCTCGATCCGCTGTTCGACCCGCTCCGGAACGATCCGCGCTTCCAAAAGCTCTGCGAGGAAAAGTAGCCGTGAATCCGCTGCGCGTGAAGTACCGGGAAATCATCGCTGACAATTTCAAAAAAGCCGGCAGCGAAAATTCTAATCAATCGCGGAATCACGTCGGCGCATTCCACTCTGGGTGCGACGGAACGCGAGCAAAAAACCGCACTACAAGCAAAATCCACTGAGCCGTTGACGCAGTGTTGACCGTATCACGGTCATTTTTGTTCTTTCACTGTCACTCATGTTCGCAAATGCACCGATGCAGCGATTCGTTAGCTAGGACTTTCAACCGACCCTAGCGTAAACCGGGACGACATCAGCAACGCGTTTCAGACCCACAACATCCTGTTAGGCTCCAATGCCATGATCGCACCGTCTATGGTCTTGGAAGGGGCCGCGCCAAAGGGCAAGACGCTGTCGCCCGCCACCCGTAAGGATCTGAAAGCAAGGCTTG
>DATFXC010000198.1:0-2968 GCA_035258625.1 Candidatus Udaeobacter sp.
AAGGGTCAAGAGACCGAACGATAGTGGCGATAGAACGACAACCAGGCTTTTAAGAAATAATTTCATATTTTCGGATCGCACACCCTAAGGAGCGAGTACCCGAGATCCAAGAATATTGTTCCGATATGCAATCGGGTGAGCGATTTGATGGTCGTATCGAAACCGGGTTGCGCGAAAAGCTTTTTCGGTGACAGGTCTGCCCCGACCGAGACCGTGGTCCGGGCACCAGCAAACACCCGGACAGGTAAGCAGCAAAGATGCTGATCACCACACAATACAAAAACCATACGACCATGTTCGATCCAGGCGCACTCGCCAACTGCATCGAGCGTTACTTGGGCAAGTGCGCTAAAAATTCGTCGACAATTTTCCAGGTTTGCTCGGCCTGCTCCAGCCATGGCATGTGACCGCATTTGTCGATGAACGCGAGGGTCGAATTTTTGATCAACGAGTGCGCTTCACAGATGTTCGCTTCACCGGCCAGATCTTGCCGCCCTTGGAGGAGAAGCACGGGCGCCGTGATCGTTTTGAGGTTCGGCCGGAAGTCATACCTCCCCTCGGCCTTGAGAAACGCTGGTGGAACGCGGAAATTGTAATCCCCGGACTTGAGTTTCGACGCCATCTGCAACGCTTTCTTGCGATCGTAGAAGTAAGCAATTGTTGCGGCGCGCGATCGCTCGAACGCGGCGCGGTCGGAGTCAGCCGCTTCTCGCGCCGGATCTTTCCAAAAATCGCGCACTTCGAGTTCGCACGCACCGAGTCGTGCGATCTGATTGTCGGAAAACACGCCGAGATATTCGAACGTGATCGGGCCTGAACCAATCGTGACAACGGCGCGCACGGCGTCAGGGTGTGTGCCCGCGTAGGCGAGTCCGAGAATCATCCCCCACGAGTTTCCTACGACGATAAATTTCTCGGCGTGCAACTGTTTGCGGAGAACCTCGATGTCTTCCGTGTAGGCGTTCAGATTGATCGTGGATGCATCATACCGGGGCAGCTTGGATCTCCCCGTGCCGCGTTGTTCCCACATGATGCAGCGGTATTTTTTGCCGAGTTCGTTGGCAATACCTTGCATGGAGTCGATGTCTTCACCGGGTCCACCACTTAAGACGAGCACATAATCGCCACTGGTCGGGCCGACGACCTTGTAAAACAGATCGATCCCATCCCGTGTAACCTTGCCGTCAGCTGAATTTTGCTGAGTGGAAGAATCATCTGCGTGAACTGTTCCAATCAAAACAAGCAGGCAAGCAGTTACGAGCGCGACCATGTGCGATCTGAATCTTGTCTTCCGGGGCCTTCTCATAACCATCCCGTGTTTATGCTCGGCCGCTCGAGATGCTTGTGGTTTCTGGAACACCGTTTCAAACATGATCGCCTTGAATCGCTCGAGGGCTGCGCGACTCCGTTCCACTTTCATTCGCAGAATTGCGCCTTGCCATGACGCCAGGAGGAACTCGGCCAGTTCTGTCGCGTCAAACTTCGAGTCGATTTCGCCAGCGGACTGAGCGGCGGCGATGCATGATGCAAACAGTTTGCGCCACTCTCGAAAGATTGAATCTAGCCGTTTGCGTAAGAGTTTGCTGTGAGAAGTGACTTGAAGGCTCAAGTCGCCGATCAAGCAGCCGAGGACCCAGCGATCCCGTTCAAGCTTGCTGGTAATCACGTCGAGGTAGCGCTTCAACCGCTGGCGTGGTGTGAGCGTCTCATCGTTCAACGCTTCGCCCACCAGGCCTTTCAAGTAGTCGAAATACTGGTCGAGCACTTCTACTGCGAAGGCTTCTTTCGAACGAAAATGATTCGTAAATGAACCTTGCGGAGCTCGGGCAGCGGCACAGATGTCGCGCACGCTGGCTGGGTGATAACCGGACTGAAACATAACCCGCAGCCCAGCGCGTAAGATGTCGTCACGTAATGAACGTCTGCTCATTTTCCTAAAATAATACGGACGTACGTATTAAACTGGAAATAGCAAACTGAAAAATGACGGCCCGACTTAGAGAAAGGAAAGGGGTTGGAGACAGCGCGAAGAAAAGAAGCAGTCAGAGCGATTTCGGCCACAGCCAACCGAATATTCCCGCTGTTAGCACGGCGTAAATCGCGCTATCGAAAAGATGCTTCAACGTGACCAACCAGCTTCTTCCGCTCCAAATCGATTCCTGGGCATGCGCTGCGCCGTATCCCAGGAACGCGACGGTACCAACAACGCGAAATACTTGCACGAAAGCGGTCCCGGGCGCCAGCAAACGGCCGGACAGGTAAGCGGCAAAGATGCTGATCACCACACAATACAAAAACCATTGGACCATATTCTTTCCCATCGCCGGCGGACCGCTGGGCAGCACAGTCAACAACCCCACCGGTCCGCGTTTCATTTTCTCGGTCACGGGCGGCGATTTCATTTCCTTGAACGAAAAATACGGAAAGAAATAGGCAGGGCCCCGTGTCACGCCCGCACTTCGCAACGCGTCGGTGACACGGTCTTCATCTGGCAGTTTGCGATAATCACTTTTGTGATAACTGAGCACCATGTGCATGATGAAACTGGCGAAAAAGATAATCACAGCCGAAACCAGAATGGGAAACCACAAGGCAGTTAACGGAATCATTCTTACTCCTTTACTCCTTGCGTGATCCTAATGTCAAAACAGAGATCCGGGATAGTGGGAAACCCCTTCGTGCACTTGGTGGAACGCGTTATCCTCAACGCGTTGGCAATGAAGCGCGCTTTGCCGCCTGATTATCTGTGCCTTCGGCGAATTGTTTTAGCCATCCTCTTCAAAGAAGCCGATCTACCTTTACGGCCCAGCGCGGCGTTGAGGCGTTTGAGGCTGGCCTTGGGCCAGAGATTCCTGGTGTTGTAGTAATCCCGGAACGACGGCGTTCGCTTCGGCAGCTTGAGCCACTTCGCTTTCCACCGGGTGTAGATGTGCACGTCCGGCTTCAGGGCGCCGGGCTTGTCGAGCGT
>DATFXC010000199.1:0-9364 GCA_035258625.1 Candidatus Udaeobacter sp.
TCGTGGATGTTGATGAGCGGTTTGGCAGCGAACGTGGAGAAACCGATGAAACACACAGCCACACCGACCGGCTGCTTACCCTCGAAAGCCAGAAAGATCAAAGTCGTCGGGTGCCTCTGCAGCCCGGGGATCAGACGCGCGCGGACATCGGGATCGAGCGGTTTGGCATTGCCCATCGCGTCCCTCGAGTAGGCGTCGACCAGTGCAAGCACAGCCTCGCGATGTTCGGGTAAGTTTAGATCTGCTTCGACAATTTGAATCGACATCGATGGGTCACTTCCTGAATAAGATGCCAATTGGCAGGTGTTCGGATTCAAGATCGCGTTGCCACTGTGCCCTGTCGAGACCGACCGCGTCACAGGCGCATGTGGTCATTTGCGATTTTTAGTTCGGCAATTGCAGCCTGGGCAATCATAACACCACAAATATGTGGGCAGTTCTTCAGGAACCTTGTGACGAGAACGTAATTCGAGCCGGGCCGGAGACGGCGCCGTGTTCGAAAGCGCGCGGCCGTTGGATTCTTGCCGCAACCATTCTCGCTTCGAGCATGGCGTTTATCGACGGGACGGTCGTCAACGTGGCTCTGCCTGCCCTGCAGATAAATCTCAATGCAACCGCCGTGGATGTGCAATGGGTGATCGAGTCCTACGCGCTTCTGCTCTCCGCCTTGTTGCTCGTCGGCGGCTCGCTGGGCGATCATTATGGCCGACGTCGTATCTTTTTGCTCGGTATTGCGATTTTTGCGGTCGCATCAGGCATATGCGGTGTTGCCGCGAACATTCATCAATTGATCGCCGCTCGCGCATTTCAGGGATTCGGCGCGGCACTTCTGGTGCCGGGGAGCCTCGCCATCATCAGTAATTCTTTCTCCGAGCAGGAACGCGGACGCGCAATTGGGACTTGGTCCGGCTTCAGTGCCATCACCACCGCAATTGGTCCAGTCCTTGGTGGGTGGTTGATCGAGCACGTTTCATGGCGGGCCGTGTTTTTCATCAATCTTCCACTCGCGCTGGCAGTCGTCTTAATCTCGCTCCGTCACATCGCGGAGAAGTCGGATAAAGAAAGCACTCGCGTCGATTGGTTAGGCGCAGTTTTGGCAGCGTTCGGTTTGGGCGCGCTCGTTTACGGATTGATCGAATCTTCGCAGGTCGGCTTTGGCGATCCATCAGTGATGGTTGCCCTGACGCTGGGCGTTGCCATTTTGATTGTGTTTGTATTCGTCGAGTCGCGTCTTTCGCAGCCAATGCTGCCGCTTGCGCTGTTTCGTTCGCGAACCTTCGCCGGAACGAATCTCTTAACGTTTCTGCTTTATGCTGCGCTCGGCGGAACACTTTTTTTTCTGCCGTTAAATTTGATTCAAGTTCAGCACTACTCGCCGACCGCAGCGGGCGCGGCGGTGTTGCCGTTCATAGTCATCATGTCGTTCCTTGCGGGTTGGTCCGGCGGACTCGTTACGCGTTACGGTGCGAAACTTCCGCTTGTGATTGGCCCAGTGTTCACAGCGGTGGGTTATCTCCTCTTCCTGCTGCCGGGAATTGGTGGCAATTACTGGACAAATTTCTTCCCACCGGTGGTTGTTCTGGGATTAGGTATGGCCATCACGGTAGCGCCGCTCACCACGACTGTTATGAGTTCGATTGCGCAGAACCGCGCGGGCATTGCCTCGGGAGTAAACAACGCTGTCGCGCGGGCCGCCAGCCTGGTCGCGATTGCAGTCCTTGGAGTCGTCATGCTCCATGTGTTCAAAACGAACCTGGATCGCAAATTTATTATGACGAATTTGCCAGCTTCAGCTATGCAGTCAGTGCAAACTCAATCGACTAAGCTCGCAGCAATCACGGTTCCGGAAAATCTGGACTCCGGATCACAACAGCTGATCCGTCGCGTGATCGACGAATCTTTTGTCTCTGGATTTCGATGGATCATGGCCATTGGCGCTGCGCTCGCTGCTGCGAGCGCGGCCACGGCGTTCCTTTCGATCCGGTGCGAGCGCGCTCGAATTTAACTCATGCTCGGCAAGAACTCTTCTCGCACTATCTTGCCGTTCTTCACGGTGTAAACGCCCACTTCGGACATTTTCCGGCGCTCTTTCGTTTTCTTATCCGACACGTCGGCGTCGTACTGCACAACAAAACGATCATGCGCGACGAACGGTCCTTTCGCATCGAAGCTGTGCACCTCCATCGCGTTGACCCACCAATCGACTTTGCCGCGAACGCCTTCCTTGCCGCGCGTTTCTGGCGAACCGCCGCCCATGCCGGAAGCTTCCACGCTGACGACGTTTTCGTCGTAAAGGTCGAGCGCCTCGTACCATGCCTGTTTTCGAGTTAGCTCCACAACTTTTTTAGCTACTTCTTCTGTATTCATTCGTATCTTTTACCTTTGGTTCTACTTGCTGACAAATTGTGAGCGTTCGTCCTAGCGCGCCAAAAAACTTTCGGGTACGTCAACCCAGCGTTGCGGCGATTGCGTTGTCGTGGTCACGATTTCCCTTTCTCTGTCTTTCAACGAATCGTTTGAGCTCGGATTCGATAATTCATTCCCACGCTTCAGTTTCGATCAGGAATTTGTTCGGATTCACAGCGGGGTCTCCGTGCGCCGCACGAGGTCGGTGAACCGCGCATCGCTGCAGATTGCGTCCCACACCGGGTCGTCTTTATAAAAAACTCCGACCGCACCCGTTGCTAAGCCGCGTTCCAACCATGAAAGCGCCATCTCCTTCTCGTTCAAAGTGGCATAGATTTTGGCTATTAAATGTGCTTGGCTCAAACTCGCGCCTGACATCCCTTCCAAGTCTTTGATGACCTTGAGCGCTTCTGCGCGCTTCCCTTGCGCCGCGTAGATCATTCCGATATCGAAAATCAAAATCGGGTCACCTTTCCTCTCTCGTTTGGCCTTTTCCAATTCTGCCAGCGTTTCGTTGAACAACTTGTTTTGGATGTAGACTCCTATCTCCCATGTTGTGGTGAAAGCTGGGCCCAGCTCATTGGCCTGCCGCAGCAACTCAAGGGCTCGGGAATAATCTCGCTTGAGATAGTAAGGCATAGCGGCTTGCCGTGCGATAATTGGTGAAAGCGGATCGAGTTGGCGAGCTTTCAGTATCTCCTCTATGCTTTCATCGAGATGCCCCTGCCGCACGAGCGAAAATGCCAAATAGCCATGGGCTAATGCCAAGCTCGGGCTGAGTTCGATGGCACGGCGCAGTTCTCGATCACCCAACTGGAAGTTGGATGGGGCGAATGCGATGTTGGCTAGAGCTACCGCGGCATGAGCTTCGGCCAGGTTCTCATCAAGCGCTACGGCTTTGCGCGCTGCCTCTTCGGTTTTGCGCGTACCGTCAACTGGCGCAATATAGCCGTAAGCGCCAAGATTCGCATAGGCGTCAGCAAAACCCGCATAGGCGAGCGCATAGTTGCGATCTTCCTCTATTGCCCTCTCGTAGTAGCTTATGGCGGTAAGGAGATCTTCACGGGTACGACGTTGGGCAGACGAACGTCCCTGCATGTAATACTGGAAAGCTTTAAGGTTCTGCGTTGAGCGCTTTGCAAGCTGCTGACGCTCGGCGGCGCTCAACTTCAAGCGCAACTTCTCGGAAATCTCTTTCGCGATCGCTTGCTGCACCGCGAATACGTCGGCGACTTTGCGATTGTATTGTTGTCCCCACAATTCTGTTCCATCTGAAACATTTACCAGTTCTGTTTGGATCGTGAGGTTGTCGCCTTGCTGGAGCAATCTGCCCATTACCACAGACCCCACGCCGAGATCGTGTCCAACCTTTCGCGGGTCAACCTTTTTGTCCTTGTATTGAAAGACCGTGCTGCGCGCCATCACCTTCAGTTCAGACAGCTGCGAAAGGCTGTGAATGATGCTTTCAGTGATACCGTCAGAGAGGTAATCGATGTCTGCGTCACGGTTCTGATTGTCGAAAGGCAGCACGGCAACGCTTTTCTCGAGCACCGCAGGATTCGAAACAGATTCGACGGCGGCCGGATGCGTACGGAGAGAATGAAAAATGAAGAAGACAGATACGCCGAGAATTAGGATAAGGGTGGATGCGGTGGCGAAGCGGATGCGGCGCATATTGCTTGCCTGTCCAGAGCAACCCCGCAGTCTCGCTGCCAGATCGTGTACACCGGGCCGGGCCGCCGGCTCCAGTGCGAGCATGGATTTAAGCAGCGATCTTAAAGGAGGCGGAACATGCGCTGCCTTCAGCTGTTCGGTGGGAAGCGCGGCCGATTTCTGAGCGCTGCTTATGTCCTCAATGTTCCGACCGGCAAATGGCGTTTTTCCAGTGAGCGCAAACCAGAGCGTAGCGCCAAACGAGTAGATGTCGGAACGCACATCGACCGGGCCGCTTTCGAATTGCTCAGGGCTCGCGAAATTCGGTGTGCCAACAAATTCTCCGTGCGTCAGATCCATCTCTCCGCCGGCATCGGCGACCGCCTTGGCCAATCCGAAATCGATGATTTTTACTTCTACTTCGGTCTTTCCAGCGCCACCTGGCTTAAGCATGATGTTGCCAGGCTTGAGGTCGCGATGGATCAAACCTTGAGCCGCAGCAGCGATCAGCGCTTGCGCGATTTGAGCCGCAATTTCAACAACCAGCTTTGGATTCAGCGGACCGTGTCTTCGCACACGAGTCTCTAACGTTTCGCCCTCGATCAATTCCATTGCGTAAAAGCAGCGGCTCCCATCAGGTGCAGCGCCAAACTGATAAACGGCAGCCACATTCGGATGCCGCAAGGCAGCCGCGGCGCGAGCTTCGCGCAAAAAACGTTCACGCGCAGTTTGTGAGTCCCGGTGGGTACAGACCGTTGGCGTGTCGATCACTTTCAGAGCGACTCTGCGGCGCAATATCTTGTCCCTGGCGAGATAGGTAACTCCCATGCCGCCGCGACCGAGTTCCCAGAGAGAACCATCTGCACGTCGTTCGACCTCGAAGTCACCGAAAACTAAGGAGGGAAGCTGCTTGGTTTCGATGCATGATTCGCCCAAGGCCCTCCGAAGGAAACAGGCCACGCAGTCGCCCTTCGCGTCCAACGGCTCACCGCATGTCCAGCAAACCCTGGTTGTTGATGCGAATGTTGTTGCCATGGTGCGGTCTCGCTTAACTTTCCGTTAGCACACGCAATAGTTCGTGCAGCTCTTCCTGCGCTTGTGCTTCGGTCTCCACCGTTCGGCGCACCTCGGCGTACAACACTTCCCGATAGCGCGCTCGAAGGCGAGTGACGTGGCTGCGAAGTGTTGATTCACTCATGCCAAGGCGAACCGACAGTTCAGCGTAAGTCGGTGGCGGGCCAGCGCCGCCGCCAAGAAAAGGCCTCAATTCCTTGATCAGCTTCTCCTTGGATTCACCTTTGTAATCTGCCGCGAGCCGTTCCAGTCCCGCCGCGACCAATGCCGCTGCCCAGCTGCGATCGAAGAGCCGATCTCCACTACTGGTAGAACTATGAGTCTGGAAAAGCGACTCGGCCTGTTCAGCGTGCTCTTCATGCAGAGGAAGAAAATGTTGTCCGCCGCCACGCTTGAGGGTCTGCTCGCGGTCGGCAGCGTGCGCGATAAAATTTTTCAGGGAGGCGAGCAGAAACGAACGGAATCTGCCCTTCTGCCGGTCGACGCGTATGTAGATTTTGTGTTCAATCAGGTAAGCGAAAAAGCTCTGCGTGAGATCTTGGGCATCGTGCAGGCTGTATCCGCGGCTGCGCACGAAACTGTAAAGCGGCGCCCAATATATCTGGCAAAGCTCCGCTAGTGCGGCTTGCGCAACTTCCGGTTCCGCCTCGCCTCTTCCGGCCGCGAGAACCACGCTCCAGTGAGTCGGAGGAAACGAATCACTCTGGCGACACCAGTTCCCTGCCAACGCCTTCACACCAGTACGTCATATCCACCGCACAAGAAAAGCAAGCGGACAGCAAAATTGAGATTCTGTGCAGCACGGGCTCCGGAATCCGTTTGTAAAGGAAAACTCAATTTCAAAAAGAAAGGAAGAAGATGACTTTACTAACTGAACTCAAAGACAAAACGGCAAGGCTTGCGCGGGTGCCGACTGTCGCGATGACCTCGATGGTACTGCTGGGTATCCTTGCGCCCAGTGGCTCCGGCGGCACGAGCGATGGTGTCCTGAATTTCAGCAACACGCCTTTACTCACGCCGCGTCCCACGATCATTACATTCGATGGTCCGGGCTCTGGTACAGGTCCGGGCCAGGGCACGATCGCGTTCGCCATCAACCCGGCAGGGACGATCTCAGGACGCTACGCCGACGCAGGCGGTGCGATTCACGCTATCATCCGCTATCCGAACGGGGCAATCATCGCGTTCGACGCTCCTGGCGCGGGAACAGGCCGCCGGCAGGGCACTCGACCCTTCAGCATCAACCCAGCCCGCGCGACCGCGGGCTACTACAACGACGCGAGCGGTGTGTTTCACGGTTTCCTGCGCACTCCGGACGGTGTGATCACTACCTTCAACGTCCCGGGTGCGGGCACAGCTCCAGGCGAAGGTACCTTCGCCGGCAACATCAATCCGCTAGGGGCGATCGCAGGACGCTACGTTGACGCCAGCGATGTAGCTCACGGTTTCTTGCGTACTCCGGACGGCACCTTCACTACGTTTGATGCTCCAAACGCCGGCACAGGCCCCGGCCAGGGCACCTTTGTTTTTACCGGCTTTTGCCTCGATCCCGCAGGGGCAATCGCGGGAACTTCGCTTGACGCGAGCGATGTGTATCACGGCATCCTACGCGCTCCGGACGGCACCATCACCACGTTCGACGTTCCGGGCGCGGGCACAGGCCCGTTTCAAGGCACACTCCCGCTCGGCATCAACCAGGCCGGAACGATTGAGGGCGACTATATTGACTCGAGTGATGTAAATCACGGGTTCGTGCGTGCCTCGGACGGCACCATCACCACGTTCGATATTCCCGGCGCGGGCACAGGCCCGTTCCAGGGCACCTCACCGCAAGGCATCAACGCATCGGGCGCTGTCACGGGAGAGTACGTGGACGCGAGCGACGTCAATCACGGCTTCGTGCGCGCCTCGGACGGTACGCTCAGCACGTTCGACGTTCCTGGCGCGGGGACAGGCCCCTTCCAAGGCACCATACCTCTTTCCAACAATCCGGTCGGTGCAATCACCGGATACTATATTGACGCGAACGATGTGACTCACGGTTTCCTGCGAACCCCGTAAGCCGCTCCTGTGCAGAGACGGTCTGAGATGCCGAGTTGATGAAGCGTTTGATCTCCAGTGATGTTTTCTCTGTGGATTCGCTGGTCATGATTTTGCTTGTTTCTCGACAAATTGCCGGAGTTCGGAATTAATGATCGTGCTCCACCCGGCCTCGAAGTTCTTTTGCGCGTATGCCGGCGTTTTCGGAAACGTCTCGATTCCGGTGTGCGTCAGTTTGAGCCGTGTCTTTTCACCTTGAGGCGACAGCTCAAATGTGACTAACGAATCGCCCGGCTCGCCTTTGTAGCGCCACGTGTAGGCGATCTTCTTTTCCGGAATCACCTCGGTGACGCGACATAGATGATGATAACTGTTGCCTTCGTGCTCGACCACAAATTCAAATTCAAAACCGACCTCCGGCTTAAATTCCTTTAGATCGAAGTACCAAACGCGCATTTGATCGACATCGGTCAGCGCCTTCCAAACACGTGCGACCGGTGCGTCGAACGCGCGTTCTATAATCACTGCTTCCGCCAAATGATTTTTCGTCGTCATGATTTTCTATCGCTTTCTGCTTTATGATTTTCTCTTCTTGTTCGTCTAGTTGTTGGCTGTTCGTTTCAAATTTATTGAAAGAACCTCGAGCATCTTTTCCCACGCGGCTTTGGTCCGATCGACATAATCCGCCCAATCGGGATGCAATTCGTGGGTCAATTTCAGTTCACAACCAGCTTCGCACCGAACGATCTCCACGGTGACCCGACTTGCCTCTGCCTCGCCGATTCCCCAGGTGAACACGAGACGATTGGGACGTTCTATCTCAAGGTACGTTCCAACATGATCGATCTCTTCGCCTTTCCTGCGGACGAGGAAGGAGAAAGAACCACCGATGCGCGGATCCGTGGTTAGGCGCACGATTTCTTCGTCGCGAACACCTGGGCCGAACATCCATTGAGCGATTATTTCAGTATCCAGCCAGGCATCGAAGACCCTCTCCGGGGCGTTGTTGAAGCGGCGGATGACCGTAACTTTGATTGGCGACTTTATTATTGTCATTTATCTCTCCTGCTAGTTTGCTTCTCGAGGTAATCTGTGAGCGCGAACGCGTTCAATCCACCATGCCAGATTAGTGCTGTTGTTCGACTCCCTTGGGATAACGATCCGCCACAAGATTCAGGCTGATGTTGTGCTCAAGGAACGCTTTGAGGCCTGCCAGCACCAAAGAGAACCCTTGCGTCGATCCGGTCACTCGTTTCACGAGTTCGTCCCCGTCGCCGGTGAAGCCGCTCTCGGTGATATTGACGAACGTCGCGGCATCCTCTTGTGGCGAAAATGTCCATTCCACGGTTGTCAGACCGCTGTATCCCGGCCACTCAATCAGAATGCGTTTATTCGGTTCGATTACTTTCGCAGTCACCGGGACCGAGATGCCGTACATTTCCCACTCCCATTGCACTTGCTTTCCAGCCTCGAGCCTTCCGCTACTTTTGGTAAACCAGAATTTAGTGGTCAAGTTTGGATTGACAAAAGCTTCGAACACTTCCGCGACAGGCTTGCGGATCAGCATTCCGGTCCTTGTGACCGGTACTTGTCTGAGTTGTAGATTTAGGTGGTTGGTTTCTGTTTCGGGTTCCATTTCTTGCAGTTTCATTTGGGTTTCCTCCGATTTTGCTTTCTGTCTTTTTCTTCGATGAAATTTGGCGAACGAGAACGCGGTCAATCCACCGCTCGACGCTGCGCAAACCGCGACCGACAGCGCGTTTGCCAAACATGCAGGACACATCGGACTAGTGAGCCTCCTTCTTTTGCGTTCGCTCGGCTGTCTTGTCCAAATAGGTGGCAAGCCGATCGAGCGAGCCTTCCCAGAATTTCCGATACTCTTCAACCCATTGCGCTGCCTCTTTGAGCGGTTTGGCATCAAGCTGCATTTCGTGCACGCGGCCATAACGTCGTCGCCGCAGCAACCCGGCCTTTTCGAGAACGCGAAGATGTTTGGAAACCGCGGGCAACGACATCGCGTGGGGTCGTGCGAGATCGGTCACACGTCGATCGCCCCGCGCAAGGTGCGCCAGAATCTGCCGGCGGGTTGGATCAGCCAGCGCCGCAAAAGTTTGGTTCAACGTCCTCGAAGAATATTTAACCATCTGGTTAAGTATTTACCAGAATTATTGCAACGCGCAAACATTTTTTT
>DATFXC010000200.1:0-7739 GCA_035258625.1 Candidatus Udaeobacter sp.
GCGAATCGCCACATCGGCTTGTCGCGGCTCGGCGCCGCTGCCGTCATAAACTGTTCCGTTTCGAATGATCACGTCAAAGTTGTCGGTGCTCGGCGACGGCGAGGGCTCCTGCGCGAACAAACTGTAGACAATGGTCGGGAACGCTCCGAACCAAAAGAAGCTTTGTCTCATTGCGCGGCTGACGGTATCGAGCGCGGCTGTCGATGCAAAATGCTGTAGTGTCCGCTATCCTCAGCGGAGTGGCTAAAGATTGGTGCACCAAGGGACAGTGCACGCTACAGCAGGCGCTAGCTCGGGTCGCGCATGTGCGGAAACTCTGTAATTTCACACAAACGAACCTGGTCTTCCCGCAGACGAATTTTAACCGGGACGGCGACCGATCGAGGCGTCTGATTCGAATCGTACAGTGAAAGTCTGAACACCTCGTGTTCATAAGGGAACAGCAGGCCAGACAGAGCCGCGTGCGCGGCTCACTATGGGAAAAAGGAAAATCCAAGAAAGGGGATATCTGATGAAAACGACAACGAAATCCAAGCGTCGCATTCCAGTGTTACTGTCGATCCTTTGCGCAGGTCTCGTCGCAACGTTTCTGGGCGGATGTGCCGAGGGGCCGTACGTCGCGTATGACACGGGTTATTATCCGACTACGTATTATAGGACGTACTCGTACGATTACGGTTACCCGTATTCATATTACAGCCCGGCTTATGGCGTCCGCTATTACGACGCCTACGGTCCGCGCTACTACACTAGGACTGTTTACGGCGACTGGTATTAATTTGCGACACGCGGTTGGACGACGCATAGGTGCAGTCTGCATTCTGGCGGCTGCACCGATGCGCTCAATTTTTGGCTTGCGTTTGGGTGAGGTGTCACGTCAAATGAGCACCGCAAAGCTTGTGATGGCCATTTTTGAAAAACGTCGGCAGGTTGTAGCAGCAATCTTTTCGCTGGGCTGCGCCTCGGCTTTTGCACTTCTGATTAGTGGCTGCGCTGACGCGTACTACGCAGATGCAAATGGATATCGCGCCCCCGAGGCGCGATATGATACTTACTACGCGCCGGATTATTATCCGTACTATCCCTGGTACAGCTATTACGGCGGCGCGTACTACTACGGCGACTGACTGGCCCGATTATTCATCCCGGGTTACGGTCAACGTGAGTGGCGAACCTGTCGGCGTGCAGACGACTGCCCGCCCTACCGATACTCTTGCGACTTGGTAGGGCGCGTCACTCCGATCTGCGCCGTACTTTCGTAGAATCGGACCGAGCTGCGAAGGTGACAGGAGCGTTACTTTTGCGGCGAAACGGGGGACTCAAACCGTTGTCTATTGTTGACATGAACATGGAAACTACTAACTCGATGCTCGTTCGCGCTTCTCGTTTCTTCAGTGATCGATATGCTTACAGAACACAGCCTGGTTACTTCTCCGAGCTGCTTGCTTTCGGGATGATTCTGTTCATCACCATCTGGCCGATCATTTTGTTGGCTGACGCCATGGCAGTGGCAACGAGATAATCGCAAACGCGTGGATGTCATGATTCATCAAGCCCAAACATACGCAGACCTGCGGAAACAGATTCACGACGACCTGCGGATCCAACATCCCGAGTGGGTCCAGCCAAATGGGGAGTCTCCCTTGTGTGATTCTTATGAGGCGCGCCTGATGGAAACACTCGATGTGTTGATACGGCAACGCCCGAGTATCTCTTACGATTGCGATCGCCTCAGGTAAAATCCTCGGCAGGAGGTGCTCTCGGTCAGTTCGCTTGTTGAGACGGTGGCGGCAGCACTCCGTAGAAATACTCACCGTCATCGTCGTGCTGCGGCGACTTCATAAATACTTTTGCAATATCCCCGGCAGAAGGTCCACTCGGTGCCTGGAATAGATACAATGTGATACGGACGTCATCGGCGTGCCCCATGGTCAGGAATTTTAGTGGGAATGGATAGATGAAAGCTTCTCCGCTACGAACCTGACGCTGGCTGTCGGCTCCGTTGGTGGCTTCAAAGATGGTTGTTGAGGAACCTGACGGGTCCGTTTGTTCGCCAGTCACGTTGCCCGCGACTCGGCCCGGTTGATGGATAAGCACGCTCACACGGATCTCCGTTGGATGACTCTCATCGGGGAAATACCACCACTCTTTGAGTTCAATCACGTTCATTAGAGGTCTGCGACTGGCCATCAACGCTCGGTATTCATTCGAGATGGCCAGACGGCGCCGCTTCCCGTAAACGGCGACACCAGTGATGAGCAGGACCACGACAACCACGATTGAGCCAAACTGAATCCGCAATGCTCCTGCGTTGGGAAATAACAGGACAGCAATGGAACTTACGGTGACGTGGATAGCGACTAACGTGATGTAAGTCCAAAAGATCAGGCCCCGAAAATCCAACGTGATCCAGTTGCCGCCCTCACCTCCGCCGAGCAGCGCCCGATCGAGGAAGTACATTGGAATCGCGAGCAACCCAAGAACCAGACAAATTATCAGATGGTTGCGCCAGACGGACTTCATCACTCTTCTCTGTATCAAACTTCCCGGATGAATACACCTGTCGTTGTGCGCTGCACGAATGCCAGGCCGCTTGCGCCAACTGATGCTATGGTTGAACTTCTGTTCGTTAGGCTGAAATGAAGCTCAAACTAATCGCCCCTCTCATCTTCATTGGTTGTGCCGGTCTCGCCGTCGGCCAAACCATCACCGACCCCGCTCACATCGAGGTTTATGTCACGCCGTACTACAATTCCAAAGGCCCAGCTATCGACGTAGGCCCGTTCAGCAGTGGTTTGGCCGCGAAAAACCAATCGGAGTTTGTAGCGACGATCTCGAAAATGAAACAGTTGTGGGACACTCTCAATTTCCCTGAGGCGTACGTCTCCGCGATTCGCCTTTACGATCTGGGCTTCAGAAAGGAATCAATTTACTGGTTTTATTCAGCTCAGTATCGCGGGCGTCTTTTTGCGAGCCTGATCGATCGGGACAAGATGGGCGGCATCGGCGATCCCGGGTTCGAACTGTTCCAAGCGCAGAATGCCTTTCAACAGTTGGTAGGCCCGTACATCAACGGATATGCTTTTGGCGACATCGATGAATTAACCCTAATCATTGAGAGAGTTCAGAGAGAAGGGAAGACCGTCCCCGATTTAACAAAGATTTATCCTCGAGTGGCATTCAAGCCAAAGTCGGAATGGGACGCGGGAAATAAGGGACTGAACGAAGGCCTGACGAAGCTGCTCATGACCCTCAAGAACGAAAAGGCAAGTATCAAGCAGCAGAGGATCGAACACGGAATGGAAGCCAAATTCTCCAAGCTGCAAAGCAAAGACCTGCCAAAAGCATCGCGGCAGTGATCAGGAGAAATGGGTGTGGGCCCCTTACCCAGGGCTGGCGACTAGTGGGTCCGTTCAGTTTCCTTCAGCAGCTTCATCAACTGATCTTTCCACAAGCTGGCGATGGTGTGGCTGCCGTGGCCACGGGTTTTGTCGCTCGTCGGGATCACGATCGCGCGCCCGCGCGGAACGCGCTTGATCTCGCGCTCGAGAATGGCGAGTTCGGGCGGATTAATCAGGTCGTCGGCAGAGTTGATCGCCAGAAGCTGAGCCTGGATTTTTTCAAGGTTCGGACCCGGATCATAGTCATGTGAAGCTTCCAGCGCGTAGAGAACGTCGTTGGCGTCATCAGTCTTGACGATTTGCTCAACGAATTTGTCGAAAACTTCGTCTGTTTTCGCCAGCGACGGCGCGTCCTTCTGACGCAGGACCGGATTGCTGCTCATGAACCAAAGCATCCCGGCAGCGGTACGCAGGCTTGGCGGCTGGGTTTTGTATTCGCCATTGTCCCATGATGGATCATTCCGGATCGCGTCGATGACCATTCGGCGCCAACCGCGGTTGCGTCCTGAAATTTGGGTTGGCAAGCTCGCCAGCGGCATGAGTCCATCCATGAAATCAGGATGCAGTTCGCCCCACAGCCAGGTATGCATTCCACCCATCGACGTTCCCATCACCAGCCGCGAATGATTGACTCCAAGGCCTTCGGTGAGCAATCGGTAATCCGCCTCAATCATGTCGAGATAACCGTAACGCGGAAATTTGGCATGCATGCCGTCGCTTGGTTTACTTGATTTGCCGTGGCCAATCCCGTCCGGAAGCACGATGTAAAATCTTGTTGCGTCTAGCGGCTGATCTTTTCCAAACAGCTCGCCGCCAAATTCCGGACGAATAAATTGCGCGCCGCTGCCGGTGGTCCCGTGGATGATCAGAACGGCGTTAGTCGTTTTGCCCTCCGCGCCTTTCTCCGGCTTCCCAAGCGTCCGATAATGAAGACGCAGCTCCGGCAATGTTTCGCCGGATTGAAATTTGAAATCGCGAATCGTGAAATCGCCTTCAGTCGGCGTGGGATAATCTGCGGCGGACGCGATACTCGCAACCAAAGCCGATGAGAGAATTACGAAGACTCGGGTTATGGGATTCATGTTAATGATTCCGTCGTCGTTCGGCTTGGATTCGTTTGAGCAGTTCGGTGTGCGTTCGTTCAAGCTCGTTGGCAAATTTCACCGTTGCGTCCAGAGCTTCGGGATACGTCTCGAAGCGTCTCCGCAATTTCTTTGTCGCCGGATCGTAAAAGAAGGAAATGTCCTGATCCAGATTCGGCACGATCAGTTCGTCGCTTAGTTTTGTGTAACGCGTCATGCGGCTTAGCCCCCACCGGATAATGGTTTCGTCATTGCGCAGCGCTGTAAGCGTCTCCAAATCGAGCAGCTGGATGCCGCCAGACTGAAGCAGTGCGGCGAAGTCGCCGGGGCTGTAGTCGGTCGTGAAAACAAACGGACGCAGCGGCGGCATCTCGCCAGCATCGAGCGCCCGTCGAAACTCCGCTGCTTCCCGCTGTTGTTTCACGCGGCTGATTTCGTTGCTCTCAATCCCCTCACGCAGCGTTCGCTCGATTGACGCCAGGATTCGGTCGCGCCGCTCAGCATCCTGTTGGCGTTGCTGATAGTTGCTCAACCAAAAGGCGGTGTAGACGCCAACAAACACCAGCAGTAGTTCGGCCGCCCAGCGGCCGAAACGTGAAAAACGCGAACGGTTTTTTGTTGGTTCGCTCATTGTTTAACTCCGAAGCGCTTTGCGATGCTTAGCATTATTCATTGCGGAACTGAACTGGATTTCTAAATTACGCCGGCGAACAGCACGCGATGGAGAAATCCGAGTCATTTGAAAATCTGATCCAGTTCGTGGTGGATTCGGTAAGGCAGGCGCATGCGGATGAGGCGCCATTCTATCATTTGCGGTTCGACCGTATTTTTCCTGATGATTTTTACGCGCAGATGCTCGAAGCGATGCCGGTAGCGGAGGATTACCGGGCGATGTCTGGCAAGAGTAAAATGGGCAGCAGCAGGCCCGATGGAAAACCCACGCGTACCAAGATCGATCTTTTCCCGGAATACGTCCGCCATTTGCCTCCGAAGAAGCGCACGGTCTGGGACGTGGCTGCCCGCGTCCTGCGTTCCAAAGAGTTAAACGGGGCTTTCGTCCAACGATTAGCACCGGGTTTGCAACGCCGCTTCGGAGAAAATTTTGCGAACGTGAAGATGTATCCGGTACCGATCCTGACGCGCGACATTCCTGGATACCGTATCTTCAAGCATACCGACAGTCTTTGGAAAGGGATCACCGTCCAGTTTTACCTTCCGCCGGATAATTCCACGCCGCACATCGGCACAATCTTTCACGAGGTGCTGCCTAATGGACGCAAACCGAAGAAGGCACAAATGCCGTTCTCGCCGAATACAGGTTACGCGTTCGCCGTAGCTGACAACACCTGGCATTCGGCCGACCCCGTTGGGGCGGAGGTGAAAACGCGCGACAGCATTCTCCTCACCTACTTCGTCGATGCCGGGCCGTGGCGATTTGTTCGCAATCGCGGGCGCCGGCTGGCGAATTTTGTGCTCAACGAGGTCCGCAATTTGAAGCGCAATTAATTATTGGAGTTGCTGTAGCCACGGCCCTGTGGGCCGTGTCCTCGGAACTGAGAGCAGCGCAAACTGAACCGGCCACAGGACGGTGGCTACAATTACCGAGGCAATGGCCGCTCCATGTTCGCCAAAGCATACGCGACCACCGCCACCACGGCGGAATTTTCCGCCAGTTCTTTGGGCACAATTTTGTCCAGCGTATCGGCTGCCGTGTGGTGATAGTTGAAGTAGAAACGGTTATCTTGAATAGGACTAAAAGCCGGCACGCCAGCTTTCTCGAGCGGCTCAATGTCGGCCCCGCAGTGTTCAACCAAATCGAGTATGCCTGCTCCTGATTCCTGCAAAATCGCTGCCACCGGTGCGAACATCTTTTTCACTTCCAGTTTTCCTTTGATGTTGACGCCAATCGGGTGTCCGGCGCCACCGTCTGTTTCCATTGCTGCGAAATGATTTGAGAATTCTTTTTCGTGATCTTTTGCGTACTGCTTTGATCCGGCCTCACCGTTCTCTTCATTCATCCACGCGATCACACGAATCGTGCGCTTCGGTTTAAGATGAAGTTTTCGAATTAGGTTCGCCGCCTCCATCGAGACTGCGACGCCTGCGCCATCATCGATCGCGCCCGTGCCCAAGTCCCATGAATCCAAGTGACCAGAAACGATGACGACCTGTTCAGGATGCTCACTGCCTTTGATGTCGGCGATCACGTTTGCACTTTCCACGTCCGGCAGAGTTTGCGGCGTCAGAATCAATTTCATTTTCAGCGGTCCTTGCGGGACCAGATTAGCAATCAAATCCGCATCTTCGGCCGTCACAGCGCCCGCTGGAATTTTCGGCGCGTCGGCCGCGTACTCTGTTACTCCGGTGTGCGGAAGCCGGTAATCCGCGCTGCCGACGGAGCGAATCAAGCACGCAACAGCCCCTTGCCTCGCCGCCGCGCTCGGGGCATCACTGCGGTAGACAACGGCTGCGCCATACGCTTGGAAGCTACGCCCTTCCGCAGCCATTTGTTTATCGAACAAGTAATTGAACAGCACGATTTTGCCCGCGACTTTTTCACGAGACATCGATTTCAATTCATCAAAATTTTTGACTACAAGGACCTCGGCCTCGATCCCAGTTTTGGGTGTCGCCACACTGCTTCCGAGCGCACACAGGACAACCTTCTGCGCGGTGTTCGGTGCTCGTCCGGGAAATTGAACGAGCGCGGCTGTCTCTTCGCCGCGCACCCAATGGGGGACCATCACCTTCTCGAGCTGTACGTTGCAGCCGAGGGCTTTTAATTCACCGGCGACGTACTCAACTGCTTTCGCCGCCTGCGCCGATCCGCTTAAACGTGGCCCAATATTATTAGCCAGATGCGAGACCTGTCGGTAAGCATAATCGCTTTCCAGAGCGGCCTTCTGCAATTGTTTCAGTTCCGACAGTGTCTGAGGCGAAAACACAGGCGGAGTCGGCGATGGCGATCCGTTCGGACTGGATGCAACTGCCGGTGTTTGTTGCACAGAGATCCGCGCCGCACAAACAAGCAATAACAAGATCAGAAGATATCTCGCACGCAATCCGTCTCTCGATCCGGGCATCGCGAACTCTGTCAGCAAACCCTGTGATCATCAATCGCTGGAAAGAATTCCAGACGCGTTATTCCCGCAGCAACCGAAGCGGTTGCCCTACGAATGCAACCCGTCCTATGACTGCTCGACCCAGCTATTTCTCTTTCCTAAAACTCGATCTCGTCGGCGAACAGCTCTGGATT
>DATFXC010000201.1:0-6689 GCA_035258625.1 Candidatus Udaeobacter sp.
CTCAAACACGAACCAATTCGCGCGAAGCGAAGTGGAATTTTGACTCACGCGCATAAATGGGTGCAACGAAATCCGGTTATTGCCGCGCTGGTTGCCTCGCTGATCGCTTTGGCGGCGGCTGTGAGCTGGAATATTTGGAAAGGCGAAGTAATGAGCCGCCCCTTAAAGAAGAGCATCGCCGTCCTGCCATTCGAAAATCTGAGCACGGAGCCAGAGAATGCCTTTCTTGCCGACGGCTTGCAGGGCGAGATTCTAACCGCCTTGGCCCAGGTCGCGGATCTAAAAGTGATCAGTCGCTCGTCGGTGACGCAATACAAAAGTGGAGTCGCGCGTGATCTCCGCGAAATCGGGCATCAACTTGGGGTAGCAAACATTTTGGAAGGAAGTGTGCAACGTGTCGGCAATCGTGTGCGCATTAATGCACAATTGGTCGATACGCGTACCGATCGGCACCGGTGGGCGCAGACTTTTGATCGCGATATAACAGACGTTTTCGCCGTCGAGGACGAAATCGCGGAGACGATCGCAGACCAGTTGAAGGCCAAGCTCTCGCCGGCTGAAAAGAGCGAGATTGAACGTGTTCCGACCAGCGATCTCACCGCATTCGGTCTCTATACTCGCGCCCAAAATCTCCTTCTGACAAGTTTTAGCAGCACCGCAAAGGCCAAACTGGAGGAGGCAGCTGATCTGCTGGACCAGGCAGTGACGCGCGACCCGTTGTTTTTTCAGGCGTATTGCCAGCTAGCTCACGCTCACAACCAGCTTTATTTCTTGGGGTTCGACCATACCGCCGCACGGCTGGCGCTAGCTGAAGCGGCCATCGAGCGCGCATCTCGCCTTCGTCCGGACGCAGCCGAAACACACATCGCCCGTGCGCGAAATCTTTATTGGGGACACCTCGATTACGACGCCGCTTTGGATGCATTGAAAGTTGCGCGACAAACTTTGCCCAATGATCCGCAAATATCCTATCTTACCGGTGTCATACAAAGGCGTCAGGGCCGCTGGGAAGAATCTACGCGGAACTTGGAGCGGTCGATTGAATTCGATCCGCGAAACTTTTTCACACTACAGCAGATCGCGCTCAGTTATGGACTGCTCCACCGTTACGATGAGGACATGTCCGTCCTGAGACGCGCGTTGGCCGTAAAGCCAGAAGACGTCGACACGAAAATCGCGCTGGCAGCAGTCCAATTTCATTGGAAAGCCAACACACAACCGGTGCGCCAAACAGTCGATTCCATCCGATCCACCAATCCCAGCGCACTTCCAAATGTCGCCAATGATTGGTTGAGCTGTGCACTGGCCGAACGCAACATTGCCGCGGCAAAAGATGCATTGGATGCATTCGGTAATACACCCCTGACCGATTACGCGGTGCATCTTAATCGTTCGTTTATGGAAGGCCTCATGGCCCGAATGACAAAAGACGATGGTAAAGCCCGCGCGGCATTCACTGCGGCACGCGCGGAGCAGGAGAAAATCATCCAGGCTCAGCCCAATTACGCCCCGCCACTATGTGTGCTGGGCTTGATCGACGCTGGCCTTGGTCGGAAGGAGGAAGCGCTGCGTGAAGGGCGACGCGCGGTCCAGCTTCTTCCTGTGGAAAAAGATGCAATCAATGGGCCGCTGATGGTTGAGTATCTGGCGATGATAGCTGCCTGGGTTGGCGACAAAGATCACGCCTGCGAACAGCTGGCCCGAGTCGCACGGCCTCCAAGCACGGTCAGCTATGGTCAATTGAAACTTTTGCCGCTCTGGGACCCGCTGCGCGGCGACCCGCGCTTCGAGCAAATCGTTGCCTCCCTCGCGCCACAAGCCTTGCCGAACGCACCGCGTTAGCGCCATCTGGGAAAATCCATGTAGCCAGCGGCTCTGCCAGCCGGGTGCCTCCCCGCCGCTCCACCTCAACGGTTCAACGTCGCGAAGGAAACTTTCCGCGTAACCTCGCGCCGGACCTTACGCATTACCTGTATGAACACATTAAATAGGACCGAAACCTATGAACGATCAAAACAGCGCAACCACGATTATAACGTTTCTGCTTCTCATTCCCTGGATCGGACGAGCCGCAATCTCGGCAATGGCGACATGGCGAGAACACACCGAAACGCAACGAAGGAAAGCAAGAGAAAACGCTTGAAGCGAGGCCTTCGAAGGCGGGACTTGGGTAGCGTAGGCGATCCCCCATTTTCGGCCGGGCGTGAAGCGGCGCCCGAGGCGGGTTTGGAGACCTGTGCTGAAGCGGGCCACAGGTCGCGAAGTCTCGAGGCATCCGGCGCGACCGCTCACAATTTGAGCTTGTCGTTTGCGAATTCCTGCCAGCGGTGGATCTGGCCGGCCAGGTGCGAAATCACCGCCGCGTATTGTCGGTTCGAGTAGAGATTGCGCGTCTCGAATGGGTCATCGTTCAAGTTGTACAGTTCATTCGAATCCTTATCGCGCAGGCACAGTTTCCAGCCGTCCGGAGAAACCACGGTCCGCGTGGATTCTTCCACTGCCCGTTTGATCATCCGTCGCCGAGCGAGCCCGCTCCCCTTTTTCACTTTCGTCCGGTTTGGAGCCCACTCGAGAAAAACGTTCTGCGGCGCTGTGATTTCGTCATTAATTGACAGAAGCAGACTTTTGCCGGCGCATTGCGGATGATTGGATTGGCCAAGGAGATCCAGCAGCGTCGGAACGAAATCGATGTGGCTTACTGGATGTGAAATCATTTTCGAGCGCGTTTGACCAGGCAACCGAATCAGCCACGGAACGCGTGCGGCTTCTTCAAACATCGTTTCCTTCCCGAAAAGATGATGCGCACCGAGGCTGTCACCGTGGTCGCTCGTGTGCACCACCATCGTGCTTTCCGTTAAGCCGCATCGTTCCAAACAACGCAGAATTGCGCCAATGCTTTGATCGACCAACGTGACCAGGCCAAGGTAACGTTGCATGATGCCGCGGTATTCGTCGGGCGTAATCCCGAAGAATAACTGAATCGGCAGCCGCTCCCGGTCCAGTAACGCTTCAGCCTGCTGCCATTCGCGCATCAAACGGTACCGCAACGGAATGTCTTCGCGTTCGGAAAGCGTAGCCGTGGCGTTGAGTCCGACCTCATCGAGCGGATTCACATCGTTGAGCGGACCGTTGTAGGGCGAATGTGGTTCCACGAACGCAACCACCAGAATGAACGGGTCGCGCTGATGCTTCTCGATGAAGTCGCATGCGTGTTTCTCGAGAAACTTTGGCCGCGATAACTCAATCGGCAGATTGCTAATGGCTACCTCTGAGAATCGTTCGTTCGATTTGTCCGGCGCGACCTCATTAGCGAGGAGAAAATTTGCGTAGTCCCCGTGCGCATCGGTGGAAATCCAATGCTGAAACCCGCGCCCGGCAGGCCCGTCCTCACCGAGATGCCATTTGCCGATGTAAGCGGTCCGATAATCCTGGTCTTGCATCAGTTCTGGGAAAACGCGAAACCGCCGATCGAGCGGCACGCTGTTGCGTGTGCACCCGTTGATGTGTGGCCACGTTCCCGTCATAAGTGACGACCGTGAAGGTGTGCAAACCGGATGCGTAACATAGGTCCGTTCAAACACCACAGCTTCAGACGCGAGCTTGTTCAGATTGGGCGCGTGAACTTTCACGCCTCCGTAGCAGGCCAGCGTATCCGCGCGTTGCTGGTCGGGAAGAAACAGAATTAAGTTCGGCTTTCGTTGTGCAGCCATGAAATACGAGTCCGCACTAAATCAGCGGTCGTCATCTCCTACAAGGGACGTTTGTCATTCCGAGTAAGGTCGAGGAATCTCTGATCGTCCGGTTTTGGACTACGCGGGACACGTCCGCGCCTTGAAAGCGGCGACATGTCGCCACAGTCCAAAATTCGTCGCATCCTTCACCGATTCGGTGTTTCATCATCCGCATGAAACGTTTTTTGGTCTTACCGGTTTTCGGCGCATTAGTCGTTACGATTGCGCAGGGCGCGACGAGTTTTGACCTGGCCGCAAAAGCGACGAACCAGCTGGGAGTCGATCTTCACCGAAAGCTCGCGACAGGTGACGAAAATCTTTGTATCTCGCCTTACTCAATCAACAGCGCGCTGGCCATGACGTTTGTCGGTGCGGACGGCGAAACTCGCACGGAGATGGCGCGCGTTCTCCATTTTCCAAATAGCGGCGACGTGCCTGCGTCGTTCTCCGTGCTTCAGCATTCGCTCGAACAGATGAGCGCGAAGACAGCTGAACTCGTAAAAGAATCCAAAAAATTTGGCGGCCCAAGCGAACCGATCACGCTGAACATTGCCAACCGGCTGTTTGCAAAAAAGGGCTATCATTTTCGCGAGGTATTCCTGTCATTGGTAAAACAGAATTTCGGCGGCGCATTCGAGCCCCTCGATTTCGCCGCCGATCCCGCGGCGGCCACGCAGCGCATCAACAAATGGGTCGCAGACCAGACTCGCGATCGAATTCGCGATCTGATTCCCGGAGGCGCGCTGGACAAAACAACCCGACTCGTCCTGGCGAACGCGCTCTACCTGAAGGCACCGTGGGCGAGTGAGTTCTCCCAGAACGCAACGCAATCCGAGCCGTTCTTTGTTCGCGGCGCACCTGTGGATGTTCCGATGATGCGAAAGACTGATAAGAACTTCGGTTACGCAAGACGCGAAGGATTCACCGTCGTAACCGTTCCATATGCGGGCAACGACCTACAGTTCGTCGTTCTCCTTCCTGACGACATTAATGGACTGCGCGGACTCGAATCAAAACTGAGCGCCGACGTGCTCGCCGGCTGCGCAAAACTCGAAAAGCGCGACGTCGATCTCCATCTGCCAAAGTTCAAACTCGAGCCGCCAACGGTCGCGCTAAAGGAAAAATTTGAAGCACTGGGAATGAAAACCGCGTTCGACATCCCACCGGGCAGCGCAAACTTCGACAAGATCGCGCCGCGGAAACCCAACGATTATCTCTATATTTCGAACATCTTTCACAAGACCTTCATCGCCCTCGACGAAAAAGGAACCGAAGCAGCGGCCGCGACTGCGGTGGTAATGATGGCGCGCAGTGCGTTGATGTCACCTCCTCCGCCGCCGATTGTAGTGAAAGTCGATCGCCCGTTTGTTTACGCTATTCAACACGTGCCCAGTGGCGTCTGTTTGTTTCTTGGCCGCGTGACGGATCCCCACTGAAATGGATCTATCGACTCTGGCAAATTTAATCAACGCACTTGCGGTGACAGCCGCTCTCGTTTTCGCAGCGGCGCAAGTTAGTTACTACCGCCGGCGTCGCCGGCGCGACGCGATGCTCGAGCTGGTCCATTCGTTCCAGAGCCCGACGTTTTCACGAGCGCTGCGACGCGTCGTAGAACTGCCGGACAATGCAACCGCAGAGGAGATCCGAGAAATCCTGGGAACTGAAGGTGAAGATTTGCTCGCGTATCTCACTGCCACGTGGGAGACGATCGGCGTGCTGCTTTATCATGGTGAACTGACGTTGGATATCATCGATGACTTCTTCAGCGGCCCGATCCTGATTTCGTGGAGAAAACTACTGCCTTACACCACCGCTCAGCGGCAACGCTATCAACGCGACACATGGTGGGAATGGTTCCAATGGCTGGCAGAACGCATGAGCGAGCGTGAATCGAAGACTCCCGCTGTTTCGGCGTACATCGCACATCGCGATTGGAAAAGACTGTAGCGGTGCTCTGCGAGCGCCGACTATAGCTGTAGGGCGTCTGTATCAGACGCTACCGTCAAAACATGCGTTTGACACAAACGCCTACAACAGTGATTCCGGGCTATAACTCAATTCGCCGTTCACAATCCGCGCCGCCGATGTGTACGGATGCGGCTCGGCTTTGTTTGCGCCGAGAACATGCAGTACTTCCACCCCACGCGATTTCAGGTAATCCGCGATAAGCGAGCGATGGCAACGCCACCAGACTGCTTCCGCGCACATGACGGCGATCGGGCCGGCTTCCGCAGCAAGATTGAGCAGTCGCTCGATTCCTTTTTGGAATTGCTCCGTCTCCATGTAATCGGCGTACCCGCGGAACGACGCGTTGCGCCACGCAGTGTTGCGCGAGTCTGGCTTGGATTTTCGTTTGCCGCCCAGCTCAAGGAAATGTTCGTAGCGAATTCCGTGCGCGGTCAGCGATTCCGCCAGCGCGTCCTTGTTGAACTGCGGATAACGCTTCGAGCCCGGCCACGCGCGCACGTCGGCAAGCAATTCGATCTCGTTTTCCTTTAGCAATGAAATGAATTCATCGATCGCCCGTGTTGAGTGCCCGATGGTCCAGATTCGCATGATTCAAAGAAAAGACGCCGATTCACAACGAACGGGCAAATCTTACGAGCGCAGTTGAATCGGCCACCTATTCGCCTTCGCTTCACTACGGCGCGACAAGTGCGGTTGCCCTACAATTAAAGAACGCGCAGAATCCTGAGTGAGCGAGTTTCAATTCGGCGGCGAATTCGTCTGGTGGCCATCACCGGAGCTGATTGCAAAATCGAAGCTTCAGCAATTCATCGAAAAACATCGGCTCGGTTCGTACGACGAACTGATGCGACGATCAACGACCGACATCGCCTGGTTTTGGGACACAGTGCTGCGCGATCTCGATATTCAGTTTTACAAGCGGTACTCGCGCATTGTTGATCTGAGTCAGGGCAAACCGTGGGCGAAATGGTGCGTCGACGGCGAAATGAA
>DATFXC010000202.1:0-15795 GCA_035258625.1 Candidatus Udaeobacter sp.
TCCCATGCCGCTCCCCGGCAAGAACCACATGCCCTTATCTTGATCGCGGCAGTAAACAATGTTGACGCCGTCGCTCATAACTGCGTGATGAAAAGTGGCGCCGGGATTCTCAGCGATGAAGCCGAAGAACTTCTCCCGCCACGGATCGTCCGCGTAACGGAAGATTTGGTTTCCGAGCGCCTTGAGTTCTTCGACGCTCATTGTACGAATTGAGTTTGCAACGGCTTTGCGCCGCTCCTTATCCAGGTTTTCAAGGTCAAATTTTTCGAATGGCATAATGTTTTCCTTAGTTGATATCGCTGACTAAAGTTCAATGACTTCGCCCATCTTCGGCAGCTTCGATGATAACCGGTGACGCTGTTGAATGAGTCTTGCAAGCGCCGCGCGCTGGTCGTCTTCGCCGTGGGTCAATACCACGCCCGGCTTGCTCGGCGCGATCACATCGAACCAGCGCATTAGATCGGTCTGCCCCGCGTGAGCGCTGAATCCGCCGAGTGTGTGAATGGTCGCTTTCACCACGATTTTTTCTCCGAAAATCTTCACCTCTTTCTCGCCATCGACAAGCCGTCGTCCCAGCGACCCCTGAGCCTGATATCCGACGATAAGCACGTGCGTGCTCGGCTTCCAAAGGTTGGCTCGCAAATGATGAAGAATGCGGCCACCGTTGCACATACCCGCGCCAGCCATGACCAGACACGCGCCCCGCACCTCATTGATTGCGCGCGATTCGTCGGGAGTTGGCGTCGGTTTCATCGTCTTCAAATCATCGCGCAGCGGACGTTCGCGGATGAACGCTTTCATCTCGTCATCGAAAAGTTCCATGTGCTTCACGTAAATGTTCGTTGCCTCAAGAGCCATTGGACTGTCGAGGAAAATCGGAAACGGCTTTACTTTGCCGGCGCGAAACATTTTGCCGAGCAGTAAGGTGATCAACTGTGCGCGACCGACGGCGAACGTCGGCACAAGCATTTTGCCGCCGCGATTGACCGCATCAATCACAATCCGCTCAAACTCCGCGACCGTCTCCGCAAAGGAGCGATGATCCCGCCCGCCATAAGTTGATTCAAGAAAAACAAGGTCGGCATCATGGAACGGTTCAAATTGACGCAGTATCGGCGCACTGCGCGGCCCGAGATCGCCTGAGAAAACGACACGCTTCGTCGTTCCGTCTTCCTCGACAATGAGTTGGATGCTGGCCGAGCCCAGCATATGCCCGGCATCTGCCCAGATTGCATTAATCCCAGCGGCGACTTCGAACGGTTTTTGGTACGGCACAGGTCGCAGTTGCGAGAGAATCTTCTCCGCGTCATCCGGTGTATAGAGTGGTTGCTGCGGCGGTTCGCCCGCGCGCAAGCGTTTGCGGTTCTTCCGCTCGGTATCGGCAACCTGAAGGCGGGCGGAGTCGCGCACGATCAGACCGGTCATATCGAGTGTCGCCGGTGTGCCAAAGATATGGCCGCTGTAGCCCATCTTCACGAGCAACGGGAGTCGGCCGGTATGATCGAGATGCCCATGTGTCAGCAGCACTGCATCGAGTCTGCGATTCGGCGCCGTGGGCGGCCGATTCAGCGCGTCGGATTTCTTGCCGCCTTGAAACAGCCCGCAATCAACAAGGATACGTGCCTGCTTGGTTTCAACGATGTAACACGAACCGGTTACTTCGCCGCCAGCTGCGCCAACGAGGGTGATCTTAATCGTGATGGTGAATTGATGAATTTCTGTAGGCTAAAGCGAGCTCGCCTGTTGGGCTTTCGTCCCATGAACGCACTCAGCTGCGACTGGCTAAGGCTAAATCAGGTGCCACTTCAGCTCGCACGAATTGCGTTTCCTTTCCCATAAACGGATTCCACCGAGGAATGCATTTTCATTTTGACCGCGCACGATTTCCTTTGGCAATCGATCGAACCGATGCACCAGGCCACCGCCAAGAACGACGTAATCGGCGATGAACGCACGCTTTAATTGGTTCACTGCACAGAGCACTTCGCGTTTCCATTTCTTCTGTCCAAACTTCCCGAGACCAGGGATCCCGAGATAGTTTTCGACAATGTTTCCTTTCGGATATGGAAGATCGCCCAGCTCAAGTGACATGAGGTTTCCGTCCCACACCAGCGCGGACCCAAGCCCTGTCCCGAGGCCAAGAAACAACATGCGCCCGCGGCCGAGATAACTGCCGAGCGCTTGCATCGCTGCATCGTTCACGATGCGCATCGGCATTCCAAGTGCCCGCGCAAAATTGAAGTGTTCCCAACCTTTCCCAAGATGCTTCGGGTTTCGGAGAATTCGTCCGTTGCGCACAGGCGCCGGAAAACCAATCGAGGCGACATCAAATTTCCAGCCGCGCACAGTCTCTTTAAATTTCGTGACGAACTGTTTTGGACTCATTCGCGGACCGGAAGCAAATTCGCGTTCCACGCGGTCAGACATGAGCAGTTTTACAAACGTGCCGCCAATATCGACGACGAGAATTCTTCTCTTTCGCATCATGAGCGCGCGCCCGCCGCGTTGGACGCGACGTTATCGGCCGCGCCCAAACAACCGTCCCATGCCGCTCTTCGGTTCCGGCTTGGCAGCCGTGCTGCCAGGCCAGCACTCTACAATTTCGAGGGCAACGAACCGGAACAGCAGTTGCCGGGCGGATTTCAAATCCAGCCGCAGATTTTTCGCAATCTGTTGCACGGTCCGGGCGCCATTGAATTGGGAGGCGAATTGGGCCTCATCCGAAGTCAGCTTCAACTTCTGCACACGCTCGTACCCTTCTCTTGTATAGGCCGGAATCGATGTCGGGTCGAAGCCTCCAGGCTGGTCCGGGTTTTGGACGAGACGCAAGGTTTCCAGGGACCAGTCGTCCACATCCGGATCGCCTGTAACGTCGCCGAATCGGCTTAACAGATCGCCATTCTTTTCAAACATGATCCACACACTTGGCGCCGACCAGAGTTGAGAGAACAGCTTTTGGCCATACTGCCGGATTAAGTCCAGTGCCGGCTGCCGCTCAATGGATGCGTTGCGGGCAAGAGTTAGCAGGAATGGAGTTCCGTTTTCTTTCTGCTGATCGCGCGCTCGGTCAATCATCACCACATCGACGCCACGGATAACGTCCGGTGCTTCCGGACAATACAGATCCGGGTCACGCGTTGTGGCTAGAACGATCTCGCCGTCCCTCGCAAGAACGTCGATCGGTTCCTGGTGCCAGCACGCCCGTAGCAAACCAGTCAGGTTCTCTTTTCCGATTGCCCGTATCGCAAGGTTCAACGGAAACAGAGTTGTGCGACCGCAAAAATAAACGTCAGCCGTTCCCGAATCTTTGCGCTGCACGATTTCCGCCGCCGCGGCGCCCGCAACCGGTTCGGCCCAATCGGAGGTGGGCGCCGTTGAGCTCCACCAGTCGTCGGACTGGAAAGCCTCGGGACTCGGGGCGGGTTCACGTGCAGGCTCGTCCACTTCCGGAACTTGTGGCCGGCCTGTCTGCTCGCGCTCTTCGCTGTTCGAACGTTCCATTTGAGCTTCTGTTAAAGTGGGTTTGCCGACTGCTTTCGCCATAAATATCCTGTCATGGTAGGCAAATCCCATACCAAGGCTGTATCAAGAAGCCAATCTTCGCAACGGAGAACTCTCACCCCCTGCTGAGAACCACTGCGCCAGGTCGCGTCTGCTGATTTTGCCGCGCTCGTTCGTCGGAATCGTATCAACGATAAAAATTCGCTTCGGCACCTGCCAACCGCTCAAGCCCGTGCGGCAAAATCGCAAAAGATCATTTTCGCTTACCTTCGGCGATCCCACCACGCAGGCCGTCACTTCTTCGTTTCGCAATCCCGCGCCTGCAGGACGACCAAACACGACCGCCTGCCGCACGCCATCAAAATGCAGCAAACGCGCTTCTACTTCCGCCGGATTCACCTTTTTCCCCGCGACGTTGATTACGTCCGAGACGCGGCCCACGATCTTTAGCGCTGACTTGTGCCTCGCGAGCAGGTCGTCAGGAACAAAAACACCGTTGCCAAGTTTCTGGGCGTCCGGCTCGGGGAAATAGCCGTCACTCACAGCTGCACTGCGAACGCGGATCTGGCTCGAGCACTCCGTTGCCTCGACAAGTTGAATCTCCACACCTCGCATCGGGTGGCCCACGAAACCGTCTTCAAACGTTGTGCCATTGCGGTCGTAACAAATTCCGCCGCATTCCGACGCGCCGTAGAAGGAATGGATCGGCTGCTTGTATTTCGCGAAGAACTTAGTCGCCACCGCGCAGGAAAGCGGCGCACCGGCAGAAATGCACAGCCGAAGTTTTGCCAGCGCAGGCACATCATCGACATCGCAAAATGCCTGGTAAAAAACCGGTGAGCCGGGAAAAACGGTGGCGCCTGTACGCGCAAGATCGGCAAGAACGGCTCGCGGTGTTCTGTCGCGGCTCACCACCATCGGCACACCACGCGCGATCAAAGGAGTAAGCAAATTGCTAAATCCATAGGAGTGCGAGATCGTTATGACGCCAAAATTCAGATCCCGATCGCTGATTCGCATCGTGTCACAGATCTGATTGCAATCAGCCAGCAACTGATCGCTGCGAAATCGAATCGCGCGCGGGGCTGCAGTTGTGCCGGAGGTAAGTTTCAGCAGCGACGGCGGGTTAGTCTTCCAATCCGGCGCAGAGACGGCTTTACTCAGCCGAACAACCTCGAGATCATTTCCGCAGGGGACCGTGGATACTACAGCCGTTGCCTTGCAAATTTCCAATGCCGCATCGCGGTGTTGTTCGCTGATAGATTGATCAAACGGAATGACGACAAGATGCTTGCGCAGGCACGCGATGAAAACCGATGGCCAATCTTCGTGGTTGCCAATTTGGATCGCGACGACCGCGCCCGCAGGGAACATGTCGATCTTCGCTTCGAAAGCGCGCGCTCGGTTTTCGATGTCATGGAAGGTGCGAGCGATTTTGCCGCTTGCATGGAAAACGGCAGGGCTATTGCCCTTGGACGACAGCGCCCGCTGCCACGCCACCAGGAGTGGATCGCCCGATTTCATCGCTTGCAGAAACTGCCCTGCACGGATACATTCCGCGCTCCTTTTAAAAGATGAAAGCAGGCATTCATCCGAAATACTACGACACTGATATCGTGTGCGCATGCGGCGCGGTGTATCACACCCGCTCCACGCGTCGCGATATTAAGATCGGCATTTGCGCCGCTTGTCATCCCTTTTTCACGGGCGAACAGAAGTTTGTCGATACCGCGGGCCGCGTCGAGAAATTCGCTCGGCGCTACGGCGGCACCAAAGCCATTCGCAGCGAGAAGAAGGCTTAGCTCGTTGTAGAGGCGTTCGCCTGCGGTGAACGCCTTCGCTGGGGGCTGACACAGCCGCCGCTACACCGTCATGGACCTGAAATCCCTTATTCAACGCAAACGCGAGCGCTTCGAACAACTCGAACACGAAATTGCGGACGCGCGGCTGTTCGACAATCGCAAGCGCGCCGAGGAAGTCATGCGCGAACACGCGACTTTAAGAGACCTGCTGGAGAAATGGCGCGAGCTCGAGACAGCGCGCAAGCAATTGGACGATAACCGTGAGCTGGCCATGTCACGCGATGTTGAGATCGCTGCCATGGCTGACGATGAGATTCCGGAGCTCGAAAAACGCGTGGCTGATCTTGAACGCGATGTTCAAATCGCCTTGCTGCCGGCAAACGAAACGGAAGAGCGCGACGCGATCGTGGAAATCCGCGCCGGAACAGGAGGCAATGAAGCGGCCATCTTCGCCGCCGATCTTTACCGGATGTATCATCGCTACGCGGAATCGGCCGGATTGAAAACCGAGGACCTTGAATCGAGTCCTTCGGAACTTGGAGGGTTAAAGGAAGCGATCTTCCGGGTTTCGGGCGAATCGGTGTTTCGAAAGCTTCGTTACGAGAGCGGTGTACATCGCGTGCAGCGCGTGCCTGCGACCGAGGCGCAAGGACGTATTCATACATCGACAGCGACCGTGGCGGTATTGCCTGAGGCGGAAGATGTCGACGTTGAATTAAAACCGGAAGATTTACGGATCGAAGTCTCGCGCGCGGGCGGTCCCGGCGGGCAAGGCGTAAACACCACTGACTCTGCCGTGCAGGTGATGCACATCCCAACTGGCATGATCGTTCGGTGCCAGGACGGCCGCAGCCAGATCAAAAATAAGGAGCGCGCATTATCGATCTTGCGCGCACGCTTGCTGGAGCACAAGCAACGAGAGGAAGCGGAGAAATATAGCGCACAACGGCGCGGACAGATTGGCACGGGCGGGCGCGAAGAAAAAATTCGCACCTACAACTTTCCGCAGAACCGTGTCACGGATCATCGAATCGGTTTGACCCTCTACAATTTGGATCGCGTGATGGACGGCGATCTCGTTGAGTTAATTCAGTCGTTACAAGCCGCAGATATGGCCGAGCGGTTGAGGCAATCAGCAACTCAGGAGGCGACGATTTCCAAGGCGTCGAGGTAAATGTTACGGCTGGGAAGCCGTCCTTTTTTCAAGCTTCTGTGCTCAGAACAGCATTGCCAGCCGCAGACTAATTTGTTACAAGGGCGCGACGGATACGCAGTCGCTCACCATTTTGGTGGGAGCAATTCCAGCGCATCCTAAGCATCCTTATCGGCGGCATGTTGGTCTACTTCGGTTATCGTCTTTTTTTCAGCTGCCCGGCAAACGCGGACACGACGGTGGCAGCGGTGAGTTTTCCCTTGGCCGTGGAAGCAAAGTGAGATTGAGCAAAGTTGGACCCGGAGCTTTCTTAGCGATCTTTGGCGCCGGACTGATTGTTTATTCGTTTGCCAAGCCAATGAAGGTAAACATCCCTGCGATGGGCCCAGGCGCGTCCAACGCCGCAAGCGCATCAAAAGCAGGTACAACAACAGTTGCAGCAGCAATCCTCGGTACTTGGGGAATGGGCGAGTCGGAGCAAGGCGTCAGTGAGTGGACGGGGTGTGCGCGTTAAGAAAGGGAGCACCGACCGCTAAGGCGCACGGCAGCGTGTGGCTGGCGCTTTGACGCGGCTGTCCTGTGACCGGTGCGATACCGCCCTTGCGCGATTGTTGACTCGGATAGTGTTCCTTAGAGATTCCTCGACTTCGCTCGGAATGACAATCGACCGCATATGACCGTGCTCGAACTACTGCAAGCGACGACCGCGTATTTCAAAAAGCACAACGTGGAAAATCCCCGACTCAATGCGGAGCATTTGCTGGCGCATGTGTTGGGCCGCAAACGGATCGAGTTGTATCTGGAATTCGAACGCCAGTTGAGTGCATCGGAGCTCGCGCCCCTACGCAGTCTGGTGAAACGTCGCGGCGAAGGCGAGCCGCTTCAGTATCTGCTGGGTACAGTCGAGTTCTGCGGCCACATTTTCGTTTGTGATAAACGCGCCATGATCCCGCGGCCGGAGACCGAGGAACTGGTGCAGCTGCTGGTTTCAAACTTCAAAAAGTGCCAGCGCCGCCCTGACCAAAGTTCGCGCCGCCGCATCGCAGATGTCGGCACAGGCAGCGGCGTAATCGCGCTGAGTTTGGCTGCGATATTGCCTGAGGCGGACATTTTCGCGGTCGATATTTCGGAAGATGCTCTCGGGCTTGCTCGGGAAAATGCCGAGAGGCTGCTCGTGGCCGACCGTGTCCGCTTTTTGAGAAGCAATCTCCTGGAAAATGTGGAAGGAAGCTTCGATGTCATCGTCGCAAATCTTCCCTACATCCCAAGGCAAGAACGGCAGACTCTTTCTCGTGAAGTCTTGCACGATCCGGAGGTCGCACTTTTCGCCGGCGGGTGCGGCGACGAGTTGGTGCGGGAATTGATTGCCCAGGCGTCGTCGCGGCTTCGTCCTGGCGGAATGTTGGCGCTGGAGATCGGGATCGGCCAGAGCGACACGCTTGTCGCCGCTCTGGCAGAGAAAAATTACCGCGACATTTGGAGGGAAAAGGATTACTCAGGTGTAACACGTTTCCTGTTCGCAAGGTATGGATAAGATTCTGATCCACGGCGGCCGTCGGCTTTCCGGTTGCATTAAAGTGAGCGGCTCGAAAAATTCATCGCTGCCGATTCTCGCTGCGACCCTGCTGACTCGGGAGCCATGTGTCGTTCACGGCGTGCCCGACCTAAGCGACACGAATTACATGCTGCAAATTCTTGCTCACCTTGGCGCGCAGGTGGAACGCGCCAGCGGCACTGTGACTGTGACCGCCGAGAAGGTCCACTGCGTCGCGCCCTACGACGTTGTGCGAAAAATGCGTGCGTCGGTTTGTGTTCTTGGACCGCTATTGGGCCGGTGCAAGGAAGCGACCGTCGCTCTGCCGGGCGGATGCGTCATTGGCGACCGGCCAATTGATTTGCACCTGAAAGGCTTCGAAGCGCTCGGCACGGCCGTGCGGGTGGAAGGCGGCGACATTAAAGTGTTCGCGCCCAACCTGCGCGCGGCACAGATTGGCATGCAGGGGAAATTCGGTCCCACTGTGCTCGGCACAGACAATGTGATGATGGCAGCCGTGCTGGCCGAAGGCGTGACCATCATTGAAGGAGCAGCATGCGAACCCGAGGTCGTGGACCTTGCGAGTTTTCTCAACCGGATGGGCGCAAAGATCGAAGGCGCGGGCACGGACCGAATCGCGATCGAGGGCGTGCGTGAACTGCACGGCGCGGAACATCGAGTGATTCCGGACCGGATTGAAGCCGGCACATTTCTGGTGGCAGGCGCAATTGCCGGAGATGGAGTCACCGTCAAACGCGTGGAGCCGGAGCATGTGCGCGCGGTTACGGACGCGTTGGCGCGATGCGGCTACGCAGTCGACATCGCAAACGATTCCATTTCGGTCCTGCCCAATGGCGACGCCAGCGCGCTGGAAATAGTGACTGAACCATATCCCGGTTTCCCGACTGATATGCAGGCGCAAATGTGCGCGTTGCTTTCGACAAACAAAGGAACCAGTTCAGTTACCGAAAAGATTTTTCCGCAGCGCTACATGCATGTGGCTGAGCTAAAGCGCATGGGAGCGAAGGTTCGCTTGGAAGGCGCCACCGCGGTCATCGAAGGAGTGGATCGCTTGCTTGCTGCGCCAGTGATGGCCAGCGATTTGCGCGCCTCAGCCGCCCTCGTACTCGCGGGATTGAAAGCAGACGGTGTAACCGAAGTCAGCCGCGTCTACCACATCGACCGCGGATATGAGCATCTTGATGAAAAATTACTGGAACTCGGCGCGGATATCGAGCGGGTGAAGTCAGAATAGTCGGATTATCTTTTTTGTTGCGCTTTCATGAGAGGCAGGCAGTCGTTGTTGTAACAAGCGAAAGTTGAAACATGGAAAACTCAACCTCTTCTCGAGACGTACGGACATGGAACGTGCTTTGTCACGCCACCGCGTTGGCCGGGTTCTTTGTGCCATGGGCCGGGCATATCCTTGGTCCGTTGATCGTGTGGCTGGCTAAACGCGGCGATTCGTCGGAGATCGACGAGCACGGAAAGGAATCGCTCAATTTTCAGATATCGATGTTAATCTATAACGTGATTGCTGGCGTCCTGTGCCTGGTGTTGATCGGTTTTATCATTCTCCCAATCCTGCACATCTTGAACCTTGTGTTGGTGATCGTCGCATCGATCCAGGCGAGCGAAGGAAAATTCTATCGCTATCCGCTGACGATCAGGCTGATTAAGTAACTTGCTTGCGCCGCCTCGTTGCGGTCAATCGACGCAACCTGTTTAGATTCACCACGTCTTCGGCGAGGTCTTTTCCTTTTGGCGTTTCCAGCACTTTCGGGATTTTGTGAAAACGTGGGCTTCGCATGATGAAGCGGAAAACTTCCAAACCGATCCGACCTTTGCCAATGTGCTCGTGTCGATCTACTCGCGAACCGCGGCTGGTTTTCGAATCATTCACGTGAATGGCAACGAGACGATCGCGGCCGATCAAGCGATCGAACTCGCGGAAGGTCTTTCCAATAGCGCGTTCGCTGCTGATGTCATAGCCCGCAGCGAAAAGATGGGCGGTATCGAGGCACACGCACAGTCGCTCTGGCTCGCGCACGTTCTCGATGATATGGGCCAGATGTTCAAATCGATGACCGATGCACGAACCCTGGCCGGCTGTAATCTCGAGCGCGATTTTCGTGTTCACTTTTGGAATTTTCCAAAACACCTCGTCGATTGAACCGGCGATCTTCTCCAAACCTGCTTCTTCGCCCGCGCCGAGGTGCGCGCCCGGATGCAACACCAGAAACGGCAGTTCGAGTTGATGTGCTCGGACCAGTTCTTCAGCGAGCGCGCGAATGGAGTTGCCGTGGAATTGCGGATTCGTGGCAGCGAGATTGATAAGGTAGTTAGCGTGGCCGAATACGGATAACAATTCACTCCGCTCTGCGTGATCGAGAAAAGCACGGATTTCCGCGTGGCTTAGCGGACGGGCAAACCATTGCATGTTATTCTTCACGAAAATCTGCATCGCTGTGCAGTGGATCGAGCGCGCACGCTCAATCGCCATGCTCACACCGCCGCGAATGGACATGTGCGCGCCTAGCAGAATTTGCGAATTGTGATTGCCGGTTTGCGATTTCCTCGTACCCAGCGCCATTGCCTTCAAAATCGAAGATCGCAAATCGGAAATCTAAAATCTCTTCGGGTGCCAATCCGGTTTTTTCAAGCTGCCTTCGCCAGCATATTCGAAAAGTTTGTACATCGGCATGAGCAATACGCCAGGGCCTTTCATGTCCAGACGCAGATTGAAATCGAGTTTGTCATCGAGAAAGTGAATGTCGCCGTTGCCGAGCATGCTAAAGAGAGAGCCGGCGGCTTCGAAATCCTCGGTATGAATGATGCCATTCTCCACCGTAAATTCGGCGCTTGCCTTATGGGCGATGCTGTATCCGCTGCCCGGCAAAATATGGTTCAAAATTCCTGAGAGCGGCCCGAAAATTGGTATGGCGAAAACATCGCCGTTGCTCACTTCCACTTTTCCACTGCCCCGCATGGTGCGCCAATCACTGCCGAGGCCGGTGAACTCATACGTTCCGCGCAACACGCCCTGGGCGGTCTTGTAGTTGTAGTACAAGTCAGTCAGGCGCGGAAAATTAATCTCGCTGATCGACAAACTCGCGCGGTAACGGGGATCGGTCCGTGGCAACGAGATGTCAGCAGTCCCGCGAAGCGTTCCGGCGAGAAGATCGGCGCGGACGTCGGTGATTTGCAGGCGGTCATTGCTAAATAGCAATCGCGCCGACACACGATCGAACGGCAGCGTTTTCCCGAGAAAGACGTAGTCCATTCCGGCTGCGCCATCGATCTTGATCTCCAGACGAGTGTTCTTGCCGCCCCGAAACTGGTAAACGCCATTGGCGATGACATTCGGCGGACGCCGAAACTTGTACGGCACAACAGTTTTCCAGGTCTTTGGGTCGACCCAGAAAATTACCTCGGCGGGATTCAACGAGCTGCGGATATTCGAAACCCGCACCTCGTGTCTCTTGAAATCGTATGTGAAACTGCCAGAGCCAGTGCCTTCGTCACGCGTGACTTGAAGGTCTTCGCAGGTGAGCGCGCCATCCACAAAATGAATTCGCGTGTTAGCACCGTTCATCCACGTACCGCGAAACCGGCTGCGCCCCAAAACAGCGGTGCCGTCGCCACGCCAACTGGCGGGATTGCGATCTGTGCCACGGATTGCCATCCGGATTGTGGGAAAACGTTGCCACTGCCAGTCCCGCAAAAAATCATTTGCCGGGACCGGAAGCACCGGGCGAACTGCGTCTGGAGATATTGTGCTCTCAACGTTGAGCCGAAAATCGTTCGGGGCATCGAAGAGATCCGCTCTGAGCTGGCCCGTCTGATGGCGCACGCGCAGGTCGCGAACCAACGTACGTTCGCCATCCCAGGAGAAATCCGCGGTGAGATCGGAGAACGGCACTCCTTTGTAAGTAAACTGCCCAAAAGCAGCGTGTCCGATGATGTCCGGCCGAAGTCTGTTCGTAGCGAAACTTATCGAGCCAGTGACTTCGACCAGCGGAGACGAATGAAATTCCGTCTCTGTGAGCGGTTCGCCCAAGCCAAAAGCATCAAGAAATGCTCTCAAATCAAGGGTGCTGTGAATCTGGAACTTTGCGGTGTTGTTTTCTCGATTCCAATCGCCGCGACCGGCGAAAGCGCCTTTGCCGTCGTTCCATTCACAGTGCGCGATATCCAACCGCTGCTTGTTCCATTCGGCCGCCGCGGAGAGATTATTAATTTCGTAACTGCCGCGTTGTAGTCGTTCCCCGCGCAGCGTTGCTTCGACCCTGGCGTTTTCGAGCTCTGCGATGTCTCCGCTGAACTTCAACTGCAAAGATGGAGGCCCTGCAGGAAAACTGAACTTTTGCAGTTCAGTCACTACACGCTGGGCAGGCGACAATCGCTTTTGCCATTCTTCCGGCGTGATCGATGCCGACGGCTGGTAATCGCCGCGCTTGATTAATTGTCCTGTCGCCGACAGTCGAATCCCACAAAAAGTTCCTTCCGCCTGACTGACGTAAATCTGTTTCGGCGGAAAATAAATGTGCGCCCGGAGGTTAGTCAGTTGGGCGCGACTGGCTTTGCCTTCGGCGGTCTTGATTGGAAACGTGATCTGCGCTTCGCGCACATCCAGCGCGTTCAGAAAGGGTTCATGATGGATGAGCGCGGCGTAATTAATATCGAGAGAGACTTCGCTGATCAGGGCTAGCGTGTTTTCGCGGTTTCTGTAATCGAAAATCCTTATGTTTTTCGCGACCAGACCGCGGAACGGGTCCAGTGTTAGCCGTCCGATCTGGGCTTCGACGCCGCGTTTATGTAGCTCTTCCACGACGCGGGACCGCCATTCACGGCCAAATCCCCGTCGAGCGAGATAATAACCGCCGCCGAAGATTGCCACGATGGCGGCGAGAATTGTCAGACGAATTGCAATTGCAACAACGCGGCGCGCCCGGCGCAATCGTGACGTCTGCGCGGAATAGTGAACTTGCGGTTGTTCCAAAGCGACGGGCATGCGTAATCAGGCGTTAAACCGTTGAAGCGCCGGAGGGATAGACCAATTTAACGGCTTAACGGTTCAGCCGCTTCAACGTGATTTCAACCTCCGACCTACCTGCCCTCAATGCCACGTTTAATCTCGTGAGCACCATTTTTATTTCCATGGGTTGGTACTTTATCCGGCGCGGCGCGTGGCGCCGTCACATGTTGTGCATGATCATAGCTCTGATCTCATCTGTCTGCTTTCTGATTGGCTACATCACTTATCATGCGCGCGTTGGGGAGAAATCCTCCGGATACACCGGCTGGCTCGCGGGGATTTACTTCCCTATGCTGGCTTCGCACGTTCTGCTGGCGTTTGTGACCTTGCCGCTAGTGATTTTGACGCTCATTCCGGTTTTTCGCCGCCGATGGGACCGGCACGCGCGGATAGCGCGCTGGACGGTGCCGATCTGGCTTTACGTCTCGGTTACCGGGGTGCTTGTCTATTTGATGCTGTATAAGTGGTTCCCGCCTCCGAACGTGATGCAGGCAATCCTGCCCGCAAGGTAGGCGCGAACAGGATTGTTTGCGCCACGATGCAAATCTTGCGCTCGGCGACGATTTGATGTTTGATCAGAGCGATGCGCCGCCGCGCATGGAGGAGACTTTATGGTGACCATTGCCACGTTTAATGAGCCGGCCAAAGCGCGTCAGCTAAAACGGCGTTTTCAGGATGCGGCGATCAAGGCCGATGTTCACAACGAGGCGCCAGTGCAGCAGTTCGGCTTCATGTCCAGGCCGCAGGCGAACGCCAAAGTGATGGTGGACGACAACGATTTCGAAAAGGCGCAAAGTCTGATGATTGAATGGGAATCGACTGATCCAGACATCTCCGCAGCCCTGATTCGCTGCCCGCAATGCAATTCTTCAAACATCGAGTACCCGCAGATGACGCGGAAATTTTTGACGCCCGCACTCGTCGGCTTGCTTTGCGCGCTGAAAATTATTCCGAAGGAATTTTACTGTCAGGATTGCCACTTTACCTGGACGAACCAGGAAGAGCCTACAATTGGACGTCTTTGGCATCGGTTCTTCCCTGGAAGCGAAGCCGAACAGGGCTAATACGCCTGCCCAACTCGTTAGCAGCGGCAGACACTCCTTTGCTAACGGCAACTTGTCATTCTGACCGAAGCGAAGAATCTCGGATTACCTATTTGGATTTACGGATAGCGATGATTGGAGATGTTTCCCTCGGCTCAACATGACACGCTAAGCACACAGTAATGAAATGGCTTTTCGTTTTACTGCTGGCCCTGATCATCTTCGGTGGCGCCGCCTGGTTCGGTTACAACACCTTCGTCAAAGAAGAAATCGAAGTAAAAAAGGAGCAGCGCGGAGAAGTCACTCCGCCACCCGTGGTGGACGTCAGCCTGCCGGAATTTGAGGCAGCGGTTAAACTGCGACAGGATGCAAAACTCACCGAAGCGCGTGATGCGCTTGTCGCTTTTATCCAAAAATATCCCGCCGGGAAACACCTCGATGAAGCGCGGGATATCCTCGGGGAAGTGAACACTGAAATCTTACTCTCACGCCATCCATCTCCAGAAAAGATCGAATACATTGTGAAACCCGGGGATGTGCTGGCGAAGATTGCGCGCAAGCTGAAGACGACGCCGGAGATGATCATGCGAATGAACAATATGAGCGGCACCATGCTGCGGATTGGCGACAAGCTACTCATCTCGCATCCCGATTTCTCGGCGGTGATCCAGCGCAAAGCGAACCTGATTGTGCTGTTGAACCACGGCGCGTTTTTCAAGCAATATCACGTGCGCGAGGCAAAGCTGCCGCAGAAACAGCCAGCTAAAATCAACGCGAAAGTTGCCGAAACGATGGCTTGGAAAGGTGGCAAACGCGTTGGCCTCGGCAGCAAGGAGTACCTGGCCAGCACAAAGTGGATCCGGCTCGCCGGCGCGGCAGCTTACACATTATACGCGGTGCCGGACTCAACGCACCCCAACCTTGAGCAACCGCCCCCGCCGACCGGTCTCGGTCTCGCCGCGATTGATCTCGAAGAGCTAAGCACACTCGTAAACAATCACACGCCTGTGACGATCACGGACTGAAATCGTTGAACTGTTGGACCTCGAAAGTCTTCGGGAGAGGAGAGGCACTTCGGCACACTTACTTGACGGTTCAACGCTTCAACGCTTTAACGCTTTAAGGCTCATGGACTGGCAACCGCTCGATTTTGAAAAGCCGATCTTTGAACTGGAGCGGCGGCTGCAGGATTTGAAGAGTCATTCCACCAAGCACGACGTGGACCTTGGCTCGGCTGTGAAGGAGGTTGAGGCAAAACTTCGGGAAACTCGCCGCCAAGTTTATCACAATCTGACGGCCTGGCAGCGCGTGCAAATCGCGCGGCATACTCAACGACCGTTCGCTTTCGATTACATCCAGCGCTGCTTTACGAACTGGGTCGAACTGCACGGCGATCGCCGCTTTGCCGACGATCGCGCCATGCCATGCGGTATGGCCATGCTTGGCAGCCAGCGTTGCGTCGTTATCACTCACCAGAAAGGGCGCAACACCAAGGAGAACGTGATGCGCAATTTCGGGTGCGCGCATCCGGAGGGCTACCGCAAGGCGCTGCGTTTGATGCGGCTGGGTGAAAAATTTGGGATGCCAGTAATTTCATTGATCGACACACCAGGCGCTTTTCCGGGTATCGGATCGGAGGAACGCCACATTTCCGAAGCAATTGCTGTGAATCTTCGTGAAATGATGAAGCTGCGCGTACCGGTAATTGCGGCCGTGATCGGCGA
>DATFXC010000203.1:0-11271 GCA_035258625.1 Candidatus Udaeobacter sp.
GCGATTCTGAAACGCACGGCTGAGTTCGATTATGAGGAGCCTTCTGACGACGAACTGACCGCGGCGGCTGCGCGAGTTTTCGAAATGCTCGACCGGGACGAGGGCGATGCCGCGTCGCGGCGAGGTGTGGATTGTCGATCTTGGTCTGGCGCAAAAGACCCGACCGAGTCGAAGCGCGGCAAAAATGCGGATTACGTTTGTCCCAAGACTCAGACTGCGAAGATTGACCCTCACGGTACCACAACTGTTCCGATCGATGGCATTTGCATTAACCGAAACAAGCCGCCAGTCGGCAAGGATGTGTCGGGCGATCTTGTCATGAACACCGGCGATCCAACCATCCCTCACAGTCCCGATTCACACGTTCCTCCAAATCAAGCCATCGATTTGTTGCGAATTTGCACGGCGAAGTATGAGGCAGCTGACAAGCTTCAGAAGGATGGCGCGTTAAAAGATCTGCCTTACAAAGACAGAGAGGAACAGAAGAAGATCGTTGAGCAATGGAGCATGTGGACCGACCCGGAGATTTCCAAGATCACTGGCAACCCTCCAGCGACGAAAGACGACCTGAAGAAGGTCGTTTACAAACAGCTGGAAACACAAAGGCCGATGTCGCCCGAGACAAAGGAGAAAGTCGATCCAGGTATCGGCACGATTTTCGAAAAAGTCGAGCTGACCACTGCAAAAGCAAAAGATCTCGAGAAGCCGGAAGCGCCTGCCGGAGAAACTACGCCAGCTGAATCACCTCCATCACCGTAGTGGCGCTCAGCCGCGAACCGCAATCCGTTCCCCAGTTATTCGTGTTTATTCGTGTGCATTCGTGGTTAAGATTCGTGCGTGACCAATGAATCGCACCCGTTTTCGGACGAAATTCACATCGAGCAGCTTGAGGTTTCGGGCGTCATCGGAGTTTCGGAGCACGAGCGAAAGGCTCCACAGCGGTTAACAATCAACATTTCGTTTTGGCCACTTCGGCAAACGCGCGATATGGCGGACAAAATCGGCGACACGATTAATTATGCCGTCGTAGCCGAGGAGACGCAGCGGTTTGTTCATGATCAAGCGGCCAATCTCATCGAGACACTGGCGGACCGGCTCGCAGCACATTTGCTGAAGAACTTTCCGATCCAGAAAATCACGGTCGAAGTTCGCAAGTTTCCCCTGGAGCATGCCAAACACGTCTCCGCAATTGTAACGCGCAGCGCGTCCGCCGGTTGATGATTCGCAAAGGATGATTCGCCAAGCCCGCCCGCTGCGGTTCTCCTGAAGAAAGCCGCCAACATCGCCGCCGGTTCGAAGGAGCCTAACAAAACCAAGGTCGGCAAGATCACGCGCAAACAAGGGATGGACATCGTGACCGCGAAGCGCAAAGACCTGAACGCGCGTGACGACGAAGCCGCCTTCCGCATCATCGCAGGCACCGCCCGCCAAATGGGGCTCGAGATCAGCGATTAAGATTCCGGGATTTTTCTTGGTGTTTGGGAACCAAGAAATCCATTAATGGTTGGGCACCACGTTGCGAGTTGTGCTGCAAGGAAGCGGTAACAAGATTTTCGTATGAGTTGTCGCCACCCTCGGAGACCGGTGTGACGTGGTCGAGTGTGGCGCTGAACCTTGTTAATTGCTTTCCGCGCCCGGGGTATTGGCAGATGTATTTATCTCGCTCGAAAACTTTGAGTCGGTTCTCTTTGATATTATAAAAGTCAAGCTCCCGTTTTGGGTCTATCTTCGGCAGTTGCTTCTGTTGAGCCTTGGACATTGCGTCGCGGCATAAACCAATCTCCTCGGGCAAGTGAACACGATAGAGGGTATCTTCTCTATTTGTGTCACCAGCGAGCGAAATTGTGCCTTTGGTTTGTAAGCCTTTCAGAGCATCCTAGACAGCCGAATAACTTAATGCAGTCGTTTGCGCTGAGCGGAGCGACATTACAACCCCCCGCGCCAATCTTCGAACACTTACGCGAATAAAAACGTCGCCGGTTGCAATGATACTCTGGCGAAACAAGTTCCAGTAGATAGCTGCTTCGTACGGTAGAAGCGCGGGCTGAAGGTAATCAACGATATCGCCGACCAATTCAGGCAGTTCAAAGAGTTGAAAGGCTTCTCTGAATGATTCTGTTCGAATGGTATTGCTTGCTTCAAGCTCATCAAGCAACTCACGAATTTTCCTAATTGCCTCACTCATGCTCGGAGTATCAGAGATTCCTCGACTTCGCTCGGAATGACAAGCACTAGGCTCTACTTCGGCAGGTCGTCCGATTTTCCGAGGTATTCCCATTCCTGCAAGGCAATTGGGACATTCCCGTTGTTCCAAAGGAAATCGTGGAAGGCGCGGAGATTGAATTTGTCGCCCTGCTGCATGCGCGCGTCGGCAAGGAATTTCAGGATTTGTAATTTCCCAATCTGATATGTCATAGCCCCGCCGGGGCTGGTGGAGAAAGCGATTGCTTCCTGGCGCGCGGTCGGTTCGTCCATCGGGACCTTCTCCTGGAGATATTTTGCAGCTTGCTCAAGCGTGAATTCGCCCAGCGCGAGTTTCACGTCCACTTCTACTCGGAGTGCACGAAGTCGCATGAAATTGTAAATGATCTCGCGCGTGTGCGGGCTGTCATCGAACAAACCGGCCTGTAGCATCATTTCCTCAGCGTAAAAGCCAATGCCCTCGTTTGCACCGGAATCGTAGTAATAACGCCGAATTCTGTCGTCATTTTTCCACGAGAGACAAAGCTGAAAGTAATGGCCGGGAATTCCTTCGTGCACGGTGATGGGCCGCGGATCCATCGCTGTCGCGCGCCAGAAATAGCCAAGTTTTTCCGACGGCTCGGGCACGTAACGGATGCAGTTCTCATTTAATCGCGACGGCGACGTGAAATCGTCGTGCTCAGTAAACCCAAGCGCGCGCAAATATTCGGGTGTTGACCGAAGCGTGTAATGCTTAACCCAGTCGGGCACGCTGAGAATGCCGCGCTGCTCGAGAAATTTGCGGATTTGAAGTTCTTTTTCAGCCGCATCTTTGATCCATGTATTAATGTCCGTCGCGATCTTTAGCGGCGGCACATCCTTGTTGCGGTTCTTCTCGTAAGCCTCAAACGCGACCGCGCGGTTCCATTCCTGCCGTCCTATGGCCAGCAGTTCCTCTGGAGTGAACGGCATCAGGGCGACGTTCCGTAAAAGCCAGATGTACGCGTCACGACCAAGCGCGGTTTGCTGAGGAAGCATCGGCAGCTTGTCCTTGAGTTGTTGCTGAAATTTTTCGAGCGCATCTGCTGCGCGATCAGTCGCGGGGTTTAACTCTTGTGGTTTCAGAGTGGTCGATCCAACGAGTGCACTGGCATTCGTGCGCAGGCGCTCGCGAATCCCGTCGAGATTCTGGACCGCAACGCTTGCGAACGGCGCGGGCGGATTCTCGAGGTTCTCCGAGCCTTGCTGCAGGATCGACGGAATGTTTTTGATGCGCGTGAGAATCTCGCGGCAGCGCGCTTCGTCGTACGGCGCCGGCACCGTGAGCGCTTCGGACAACGCGGTAAGCGTCTGCTCGATGTAAAAATTCGGGTCGCGCTTCCAGCGTGGATTAACTTCGAGTTCCCAGCGAACGCGCGACAATACGGAGCCAATCAATTTGTAGTCGACCAGCTTCGACATCGGCCACTGTGCCGGGTTTAGCTCTTTCCGACGCGTTTCAAATCCCGACAAATCTTTCCGTCGTTGGTCAATACTTGCCCGCGACCAATCGCGCATTCCGCCGGGCCGCTCGATGCGATTGACATCATCGGGTGTGAATGGCGCGTATTTTGCGCGCCATGCCCAGAAATCGTCCGCTAACTTTTCCAGCGAGTCCCCCTGCGCGTGGGCGACCGTCAGTATCACCAGCGAACCGATGAGAAGGCCAATGCAAAATCTTTTGTTTGGAGTCACGCGCGATCGGTTTTCAATCGTTTCTCTCGCTCAAATCTTTCAATCGCTAGTTGGATAAGCCTGTCGATTAATTCGCGGTAAGAGATACCGCTCGCTTCCCATAGCTTCGGATACATGCTTATCCGGGTGAATCCAGGAATGGTGTTGATCTCGTTAACGATGATTTCGTCGCCGTTTCTCAAGAAGAAATCGACCCGTGCCATTCCCTCGCAGCAGAGTACTGAAAACGTTTGGATTGCCAGCTCGCGGATGCGCTCTGAAATTTCCAGCGGAAGCTTGGCCGGTATTTCCAGCACGGCACCGTTCTCATCGAGATATTTCGCTTCGTAAGAGTAAAACTCATGGCGAGGCGAAATTTCGCCCGGGACTGATGCGATCGGATTGTCGTTGCCGAGTACAGAACATTCTATCTCGCGTCCTTTGATGCACTGCTCAACCAAGATCTTGTTGTCGTAATTGAATGCATCGCGGACTGCGCGCTCGAATTCCTCGCGATTTCTGACTTTATGAATGCCGACCGATGAGCCAAGGTTTGCAGGCTTGATAAAAAGCGGCAGCCCGAGTTGCGTTCGCGCATGGTCGAAGCCGATTTCCTGCGAGGAATATCTTTTGGCCACGATAAATCGAGCGATTGGAATTCCAGCATCTCTTAGCAGCCGCTTCATCACATCCTTGTCCATACCGACGGCTGACCCGAGGACGCCAGCGCCGACAAACGCGACATTAGCGAGCTTCAACAGCCCTTGGACGGTCCCGTCTTCACCAAACGGGCCGTGGAGAACCGGAAAGATTACATCCAACGAGCCAAGCCTTTGTTCTCCGGAAAGTGCCACTAGCTGTTCGTCTTGCTTCCCGGGCACCAACGCAAGGTTCTCGCCGCTTTCTGCTAACTCGGGCAATCCCGATTCAGTTACCGGAAGCAGGAATCGTGATTCTTTATTGAGATGCCATTGCCCTTTCTTACCGATGCCGATCAGCACAACTTCGTATTTATTGGTGTCGATCGCGTCGATGATGTTCTTCGCTGATTGCAGGGAAACTTCATGCTCCGCAGAACGGCCGCCAAAGAGGATTCCGACACGAATTTTCTCGGCCATTGCGTTGTCGCTCTATTTTTGCGGACTATTTGGCTCGCGTAGCGGCAGTTGAATTGCGCTTGGATGCTCAGCATCGTGATATACCTGCACGTTGCAGGTGTGCGCGTCTTCGGCTGTTTCTTCGGCCACGACTCCGCCCGAGCAATAATTTTTTTGCCACAAAATTGAATTCACCGCAGTGACGACCAGTCGCAGCCGACTGCCTTTCATTAAGCGACGCGCCACGAACAATCCTGGATTAAAATCGCAGCGCACGATTTCGCCCGGCTTCACGAGTTTCGCTTCCCGCAAGAATTCGCGGTAACGCAGCCTGCGGATGTCGCTCCAGAGCGCGATACTAGTGCCGTCGGGCTGAACTTCGTAGAGGTCGCACTCGAGATCGACATCGGGCGTATCGATGGCTACCCACAGACTCAACGCGGGACAACCGATCAGTGGCGTTTCGTTCGCCAGCGGGTCGGTGTGATAAACCAATCCGTCCTTGCCGATGCTCAATGCGAAAGTCTGGTCGATTGCGGCGGTTTTTTCTTTCGGGTCGATGCCCTCAACGTTCTCGCCGCGACGTGTATCCAGTGGATCGTAAATAAAGGCATCCGCGCCATTGTTCGGCTGTTTTTCGTTCAGCGCACCCGAGCGAAAGACTCCGTTAGCGTCTCCATCCTTCGAATCGAGGTAAAAGGTTTTTGGATTCGCAGTCAGCGTCTCAAAGTTGTCGGCGTATTTCCATTCGCCATTCGCGCCTGAGTTGCCGGGGGCGAGCAAATAGTACGCGACCTGTTTTTTGAGGAACGCCGGTTTCGGTCCGGCTTTCATCGTCCAGTCGTACCTCTGGCGGTGTAGATCGTTCAAATCGACGATTGCACCAGGGCCGAATTTTACGCCGCCGACTTCATCTTTTGGGGTGCGCGTGCCGGCGTGGTCCCACGGGCCGAGGATGAGAAAATGTCTCGCGCGCGCTTCCGAGGAGGCGTTTGCAAGATGATCCCGGTAGTACGTGAGCGCACCCAGTTCGTCGCCGTCGTATTGGCCTGTGATCGTTAAATTCGGCAGCGTGATTTTTTTGAACTGCTCCGGCGTTGGTACCATCGCATCGTAGTACGCATCCACCATGGGATGTTTAAGGATGCGCTGGAAATTGACGGACGGATTGCCGACGAACGAATCGAGCGATTTAAAAGCCAGGTGCTTCTTATACGCATCTAGGAATTTTGTGCGCCAGAATTTCTGATCACCGAAAAGATTGTCCTGTACCGTACGACCGCTTGTAAGCGTGAACCACTGCACGTCGTAAGTCATCCCGATGTTGTTGTACGATGGATAATCGATGCCGGGATGAGCGGCGGCAGCGGGAACGATGGTCGCCAGATGCGGCGGAAATTCCTTCGTGGTCGCCCATTGATCGAAACCCGCATACGATCCGCCCCACATCGCGACCTTGCCGTCACAGAACGGTTGCTTGGCCAGCCACTCGACCACGTCGTGTCCGTCGCGTGGTTCGTTTGCGAACGGCTCGAATTCGCCGCCGGAATTCCCTCGGCCGCGAACATCGACGAGCGCGAACGTGTAACCATGCGAGGCGAAGTAAGCTCCGCGTGCATGGTACGTGTCCGAGATGTACGGCGTCAGCGTAAAGATTACAGGCGTTTTCGGCGCCGAGCCATCTGGAGTCTTTGGCACATACAACGTGGCGTTCAGTTCGACCATGTCGCGCATTGGGATCTTGACGCCCCATCGCAAATCGTGGTTCGCAGATGGTTGCGCGGGGGATAGCGGTGGAGTTGGAGATTGCGCATGCAGCGGTCCTCAGGTCGCCATCATGATGGCAACGAGCAGAGCTAACGAAGTGGCGCGATCGGTAACGCGTGGCTTTCGCATGGGAGGATTGAAGCGAAACTGAGCGCGTAAACAAGGAATGATGGCTACGAGCGCTCGCACAGACACGACGGTTGGGAAGCCGTCCATTCCTTGAGTTTGCAGCCAAGCCAGTTTACGAGACGATAGGCGAATGGCGCGTCGACTCTCAAGCAATCTGCAGCTTCAAAAGGAGACGACATTAAAGCCATTGCGCCAGACGAATATCAGGAACATTTCTTGGTCGCGCGTGGAACTGGTCTGCTCCGGCGCGGTGTTTCTTGTAGCGCTACTTCTATACACGTTGACGCTCGCGCCGACAGTTACGCTCGTCGACAGCGGGGAATTGATCGTGGCAGCCTGGGGGCTGGGAGTCGCACATCCACCGGGGTTCCCTCTATGGGTCATGCTCGCGCATCTGGCATCGATGCTGCCGGTCGGAAATGTTGCGGCGCGGATCAATTTTTCGTCAGCGTTTTTTGGTGCGCTTGCCTGCGCAATCGGTACTCTTGTTGTGGCCGAGCTACAGATTACGGATTCGTTTGTTGCCGCACCCCGGCGGCAGAACAAGGCTGCGCAGCAGAGCCGAAAAATTGAGGATTCAACCGACCGGTTTTTCATATTCGCGCCCGCAGTCGGCGCGGGATTACTGATGACGTTTTCCCGGACGCTTTGGTGTATGCTACGATCACCGAGGTCTATACTCTCAACACGCTACTGATTGTTATTGTTTTCTTCGTGGTCGTTCGCTGGCGGCGGATCGTTGAAACCCGAAGAGGTTCCAGTGCGGCGGTTACCGCACACGACAGATGGATTTATGCCGCCGCGTTCGTATTCAGCCTCGCGCTGGGTGTCCATCACGTCACTGTGGGGCTAACGCTTCCGGCTATCGCCGCGGTCGTTTATAGGACCGAGGGCCTGAAGTTCTTCACGAGCCGGCGACTGCTATACGCTGCGCTGATTTCTGTCGGTGCGTTGGTCCTTGTTTACAGCTACTTGCCGTGGGCGGCGTCGAGCTGGCCTGTGATGTCGCGTGTTCTTCTCTTTTTCTGCGGCGACAATGGGCCCGCAGTTTGTTGAATTCTGCCGAATGGCGTTGCGCGAATTTGGATTTCCATGGTTGCCTGTGACGCCGTTCCTGGCATTCGCAGGGTTCGCCAACGCTCACAGACGCGACCGCACGGCTTTTTGGTTTCTGCTGTTAATCGTGCTGGCGGATCTGGCTTACTCGTTAAGTTATGAAATTGCGGAGGACAAAGACGCTTATTATCTGCCGGCATTCATTTCGATCGCGATCGCGGCTGGGTTCGGCATTCGTTGGTTGATCCAACTTGCCGGGTTGAAACGTTTGCGCGTCTGGAAACCATCCCTGGCCGCGGCGACTGCGATTGTGCTGACATCGGCGACCGCGTTCGCCGGGAATTGGCCGTTCAACGATCGCAGACATTACTTCATCGCCGATGATTACGTTGAGAACGTCTTCAGCACGACCGCGCCGAATGGCCTGTTATTTACACAAGACTGGCAGATCGTATCTCCAGTGTTCTATGCGCAAGAAATAGAACAACGCCGTCGCGATGTGAAGGTGGTGGATATTAATCTGCTGCGCCGCTCGTGGTACTTCGATTATCTGAAACGTGCGCACCACGGATTGATGGACCGGTCGCGCGAGAAAATCGATCCCTACGTTGAGCTTCTTAAGCAATGGGAGCAAGATCCTGGAGCTTTTGCTAGGAGCCAGGAGCTTACCCAAAAGATTAGCATGGCAGTCCTGGAGATGATTCAGGCAATCGTCGGGAATGAAATCAGGGTCGCGCCAGTTTACATCGCGAATGACGTACTGGCCCCCGATCAGATCAACAGCTACGTGACGCGGTGGATCCCGCAAACCTATCAACTTGTTCCGCAAAGCCTGGTCTTCAATCTCGCCACTGACCAAGGTTTTCACGATTCCACTGACCCGCACCTCCAGACGCGCGGGCTTGTTGATGGGACAGCGCGGTTTGCGGACGATGATGTAGTTAAGCTCAAGGTTTTGCCGGCATATACGAGAATGCTGACTAACCGCGGCCGGTATCTGGCTTTATTCAATCAGCACGAGCGCGCCATTCTCGCTTTCAAAGAGGCGTTGGCGCTCGATCCGAATCTGGCCGCAGCGCAACAAGGGCTCGCAGAGAGCACGGCGAAACTGGCCAAGCCGTAGGCCGGATGGTCCTTTGTGGCAAGTGTAAATGATGTCTTTGACAAGGCAGCTGATCACCGCTAGCTTCGCGTCCCGCTCGCTGGATTTGAGCGGGATAATTTTTAAGCGGGAGCCGCGTTGTTTAGCCAAGCAACGGGCGTTTGAACTGCACTGAACAATGCAAACGAATCGAAGTAAACGTTATCGCGCCGCGGCGAAGCAGGTGGATCGGACAAAAAACCATAGTCTCACCGATTCAGTCGCGACGCTTAAGAAATTTTCGCCCACAAAGTTTGACCAAACCGTGACGCTTTCATTTCGCCTCGGAGTTGATCCCAAGCAATCCGACCAAATGGTCCGCGGAACATGTCCACTTCCACACGGCAGCGGAAAGAAGGTGCGCGTGCTTGTTTTTGCAGAAGGCGAAGCAGCGAAAGCAGCCAAGGAAGCGGGCGCCGAATTTGTCGGCATGAAAGACCTGATCCAGAAATGCCAGGAAGGTTTTCAGGATTTTGATGTGGCCATCGCCACGCCCGCTGCAATGTCGGAGGTCCGGAAGCTAGGCAAAGTTCTCGGACCACGCGGGCTTATGCCGAATCCCAGGACGGGGACGGTGACTGACGATACCGCCAAAGCCGTGCAGGAAGTGAAGGCCGGCCGCGTAGAATTCAAGCTCGACAAGAATGGCAACGTCGCGGTGCCGGTTGGAAAGTTTTCGTTTGATGAAAACGCACTGGTTGAAAATGCAAACGCAGTGATTGAGGCCGTGGTGCGAGCTCGCCCATCCAAGGCCAAGGGCCGCTACCTTGAAGGTGTGACGATCAGTGCGACAATGTCCCCGGGCGTCCGCGTTGATCCAACGCCATATTTGAGCGGCGTGTAGGACCGCTAATAATCAGCTTTCAATATGCGACCGGAAAAAGCCAGCATTGTTTCAGGGTTGTCGGAAACGTTGAAACGCTCGCCCTTTGTGCTCGTCACCGATTACCGCGGAATGAAGGTGGCTGATTTTAGCGAACTGCGGAGCCGGCTGGCGCCCGCGGGTGCCAAAATGCAGGTGGTAAAAAATAATTTTCTGAAGCGTGCAATGGCCGATTCGGGTTTCCCAGACGTTGGTGACCAGTTCGCAGGCCAAACCGCGGTTGTCACGGGAGAAGCCGATGTGGCGCCAGTAACCAAGATTTTTAAGACATTCGTCAGTGAGTTCAAGCTGGCGGCCCTTAAGATTGGTTTTGTCGATCGCGCAATGCTTTCCAAGGCAGAATTGGAAACCTTGGCGGATTTGCCGGCGCGCGAAGTTTTGCAGGCGCAATTGCTCGGACTTCTGTTGTCGCCGGCTACGCGTCTCGTGCGTCTCTTGAACGAACCGGCCGCAGCGTTAGCGCGATTGTTAAACGCGAAAGCCGAAAAGGAGGGCGCGCCGACGGCATGAAATTTTGTACCCCGGACGGATCGTCTGCGGTTACAAATCCAAAACGAAACGAAATGAAATTGTCCGAGCCGATGGCTATCGGCTTTAATTCTCCGAAGGCGTTCGGAGGCGGCAACTGGAGGAAAAAACTAAAATGGCAGATACAGATAAATTGGTGGAGGAACTTAGTAGCCTCTCGGTGCTGGAGATTGCTGGATTGGTCAAGCAGCTGGAGGAAAAATGGGGTGTGAGCGCCGCCGCGCCACTGGCAGTTGCGGCCGGACCGGCTGTAGGGGGTGCGGCTGCCGGAGCAGCAGCTCCAGCGGCCGAGGAAAAAACGACGTTTGATGTCGTCCTGACAGAAATGGGCGCAAACAAAATTGCCGTCATCAAGGAGGTCCGCAGCGCGGTCCCGGGACTCGGCCTCGCTGAGGCGAAAGCGCTGGTCGAGGGCGCTCCCAAAACAATCAAGGAAGGCGTGACCAAGCAGGAGGCGGAGGAGATCAAGAAAAAGGTCGAAGCCGCCGGCGCAAAGGTCGAAATCAAATAAATGAATCGGGTTTTCGCGCTGCTGCATTTAAAAATAGTTGCGCAGCGCCAGACCACGAATAAATTTGAAACTGAATACAGCCTGCCAGACGTATTTTTAACCCGGCACTAAAAAGGCAAATTACAGACGGAGGTCGTCAATTTGACAGGTCACCGTTTTGGGGGCATTTTTGCGCCCTGCGCTCGTCCCAGAACCGGTAAAATCTTGCCTCGCGTCGGCCCGCGATCTGGTGTGGTCGGTGTGAGGTATAGTTCGTGAGCTTAGG
>DATFXC010000204.1:0-11393 GCA_035258625.1 Candidatus Udaeobacter sp.
CGTTTGCTCTTAAGCGACGTCCTGATTCGTTTTTGCGAACGAGTTCCCTATGCGTGGGTCGTAATTTTTGCCATGGACTACATAGGTGTGAGCGCTAAGCAAGTGGGGATTCTCACCACAATCGAAATGCTCGCCGCCACATTATGTATCATTCCCGCCTCGCATTACGCGGATCGATATCGCCGCGAGCCGTTCGTCATCGTGACCTTTATCATGTTTACGCTTTTTCCGATCAGCTTGTTAATGTCGCGGAGTTTTTCAGCCCTCGTCGTCGCGTTTGTGATTCGTGGGTTGAAAGAATTCGGCGATACGTCGCGCAAAGCGCTCATCATCGGATACAGCGACTCTGCCAAACGCGGTCAAATGCTGGGCGCCTATTATCTTGTTCGCGATCTAATCGTCAGCACCGGCGCAATCCTGGGCGCGTATTTGTGGAAACTCGGACCCGGTCTGAATTTTCTCGGCGCAGCGGCCATTGGAGCGGCTGGAACGATTTTTTATGTGAAAACGATTCGCAGGAGTCAACGGTTGGGCTTGAACGATTTAAAAAAGCAGTTGGAGATTCGTCGCACTCGCGTGTAAGAAGAATGTCGCTTTTGCTGTTTCGAATTGCTGCGGTGCTCTGTTTCCTAGCGGTGATGCTTGGCGCCTTTGGCGCCCACGGTCTAAGGTCAACGCTCGAAGCGCGCGGCATGTTGGACGTGTGGAACAAGGCCATGCTTTATCATTTCGTTCACGCGATTGCGCTGCTCGTTCTCGCACTGTACGGCAGCATCAATCGCGGCGCGTGCTGGCTGCTCCTCGCGGGGATTTTGCTCTTCAGCGGGAGCTTGTATGTGCTTGCGCTCACAAATCTCCGTTGGCTGGGTCCGGTTACTCCCATTGGCGGTCTTTGTTTCCTCGCTGGTTGGGCGTGGCTGGTTCTTGCACCGACAAAATAGATCATCCATAACAACTCGCGCGGCGGCGGTTTGCCTTAGCCTGCCCCGGCGCAGGAGCGGGTCCGCCTTTTAAACGTAACGCAGAAAAACTATTCCGCTGTTCTGGTTCTGGTATAATATTGCCTCGATGTTCAACGCGGTCTCCGAGGCACAGCGCGATGCGATCACGGTAGTCGTGTTTATCGTGACGTTTTTTGTCGCCCTTGGGATTGGGCGATTCTTAAAGCGTCGTGCCGGTGTTCAGCTTGGCCTGCTGTTTCGGCTCTTCTGTCTAACGCTCGCCTTTTATGCCGCGATCGCGGTGTATGGAGTGCACGCTCCGTGGCGGTATCACGTCGGCGCAGCGGCAATCTTGTTGAGCACGGCACTCATCGTCGCGCTGGTGAATCGGTACATTTGGGATCTCTATTTTGAGAAGAAACGCCAAACGATCATTCCGCATTTTCTTCGGGAGGTCGTCGGCGGAATAATTTTCCTGGTCGTATTACTCCTTGTCCTGAGCTACGGCTATCACGCTGAAGCGCAATTGAAAGGACTGCTCGCGGGCTCCGGCGTTGTTGCAATCATCGTCGGCTTCGCTGGACAGAATCTGTTCGCCGGGATCATCGGTGGCATATCGATCCAACTCAATCGTCCCTACAAGCTCGGTGATTGGTTGAAGGTGGGTGACACCTACGGTGAAGTGCGTGAGATCAACTGGCGTTCAACTCGGCTCTGCACGAACGACGACATTTATCTCGACATCCCAAACAACGAGATGGTGAGCCACCAGATCGTCAATCTGCACTATCCAACCGAGATCCACGCCATGCGAATTCGCGTGGGCATCGACTACAATGTGCCACCAAACCGGGTAAAAGATGTGGTGGGGCGGGCTGCGCAGAGGGCCAAAAACGTTGTTCCCAATCCCCCTGTGAAAGTGTTCCTGGTCGACTTCGCAGATCACGCCGTGATTTACGAGATTAAATACTACATGGGAAATCACGCCCGGATTAACGAGACCAACGACTCAGTGCGCACTAATGTGTGGTACGCGCTGAAGCGCCAGGGCATCAACATTCCCATGCCGATTCGCACACTGCGCGTGGAACGCACAAAAGCGCCACCGGTGCAGGAAGACCAAGCCGAGGCATTGTCCATCCTGCGCGAGGAAGCGCTTTTCAGTTGTCTTTCCGACGAGCAGCTCAACCAATTGGTAACGCAGGCGCGCCTCAGCACTTTTGGGCGCGGCGAACCGGTGATCGAGGAAGGTGCGGCAGGTGATTCGATGTTCGTGCTGCTGCGCGGAGCAGCGAACGTCTTCGTGTCGAAAAATGGATCGAAGATCCAAGTGGCAAGTCTGCGTGCGGGCGATTGTTTCGGCGAAATGTCGCTGCTCACTGGCGAACCGCGCAGCGCTACCGTGCGCGCAGACGGGGATTGCTACGTGATGGAAATCGGAAAACCCGTGATGGCCGAAGTGCTAAGCACCGCCCCGAGCTGCATGGAGCAGTTGAGTCAATTGCTTGCGCAGCGAAAAATCGAAACCGAAGGAATCCTGAAAGAAGCTACAAGCGCCGACGAGCAAGCATTAAAGGAACGCCAATACACGGCCAACTTCTTGCACCGGCTGCGGACGTTTTTCCAACTGTAGCACTTTGTGTAACGCGCAAATTGCATCTGGACGCGCTGCAAAATCCGATTATAGGGCTTCGCGGAATTTGGAAGAGATGAGCCAGGAGCGATCGAGGGCAGAGTATAATTCGGGCAAGAGTTTGCGCATCCTCGTGGTAGAGGATCACAGCGACACGCTCCAAGCGTTATCTCGACTTCTGAATCATTTCGGCCACGACATTTCCACGGCTGATGACGCCCGGAGCGCGATGGACATGATCAACGCCAGAGAGTTCGACGTTGTGCTGTGTGATATCGCGTTGCCAGACGGGAATGGCTACGATGTCATTGCGGAAGCGAAACGAAAAGGAGCCGTCAAAGCCGTAGCGCTATCTGGCTTTGCCGCGCGTGATGATATCGAGCGCGGCAGAAGAGCCGGATTCGATTTCCATCTGGCCAAACCGGTGGATTTTCACGAATTGCGCACGGTTCTCGGTCAGTTCGCGGCTTGAACCTCTGTTCCAGATTTGTTCAATCCACAGCTTCGCTTTTGACTTTGTCCAATTGACACATTAGGCTGTGTCAATTGAATCCACGCCAAGACTACTATGAAAACGGCAACTCTCGACAAGAATGCGATAGGTGGAAAGTCGATGCACCCAACTAAACTGATTCAACGAATTCAGAAGGGCCTGCGCTTTTCTGAGCTAAAGACTTTGCAAGACACCCTCGACCTGCCATTTGAGAAGCTCGCGGCGAAACTTTGCATTTCGCGATCTACTCTACAGCGGCGCAAAGCGGCGGGGCGACTGTCTCGGGATGAATCGGACAAAGTGGTTCGTTTTTCGCGATTGTTCGGGCACGCAACGAAAGTTTTCGGTGATGTCGAAAGAGCGCGAGCGTGGTTGAAACACCCACAGGTCGGTCTCGGCGGCGCAGTTCCGCTCGATTATGCGAGCACTGAGACCGGTGCACGCGAGGTGGAGAACCTGTTGGGGCGAATCGAATACAGCGTTTATTCTTGATGCCGTCTGCGTGGCGAATCGTTCGCGCGGCACTGAGTAAGAGCGCATTTACCGGCGAAGGCGCCCGCGTTTACGGCGGTCGATGGAACTCGCGAGGCACGGCAGTAGTTTACGTTAGTGAACACGAATCGCTCGCGGCCTTGGAATTATTCGTTCATCTCACGCCGCTCTCTCCGAACGACCAATACATGTCGTTTCGACTCGAGTGGGAGGACAAGCTGACCGAATACTTTCCCGTCAAAAATTTGCCACCGAATTGGAATGCAGAACCAGCGGATTTTCAAACGATGCAAATCGGCGACGAATGGGTTCGCGCGGGAAAGTCCGTCGCCCTTGCAGTGCCCAGCGTGCTGAGTGCGAGCGAGACGAACTTTTTGTTAAATCCCAAGCATCCCCATTTCAAAAAAATCAAAATCAGCCAGCCAATCGAGTATCGGTTCGACTCGCGCCTGCTGAACCGCCGATTCGGTAAGACAGGGGCCAATCGAGCAGATCAGCCGGCCGGCGGCCCTTGAAAGTAGAACAAAACAAAACGACTCGCGTCGAAGAGCCCGTGTCCGATTATCACAGGCCAAAGATTACGCCCCAATGCAAGAACCAGCAGGCCCATCAAAACGCCCAGCGTGCCGGTGATCGCGATGCCGAGCAGATTCTGGTAAGCGTGTGCTAGCCCGAAGAGCGCGCCTTGCACCACACAGGCAACTATCCACGCCCCGCGGTTTCCACCGAAAAGCATGGCCAGACCTTGCATAAGAAATCCGCGAAACGTGAACTCCTCATAAAATCCGGCTCCAATCAATGCATACAAAACGCCTAGAACTGCGAGTTCCGGATTTCCCTGCACATTCTTGAACTTGCTCAGCTCGCGGCGAAACCCCGCCTTTTCCGAAAGATACATGGCGCCGAAAACAATTGCCGCCAACCCCATGCCGATGATGAAGGTGCGGGTCCAACTCTCCGGCCTCTTTAATCCGATCTCGGCCAATCTCTCGCCCCGTAACCAAACCAGTCCGCACCCGACTCCGACCAACAGCATTTTGCCAATCGCATCCAAAACAAACCCCTTCTCCAAATTCATCGGCACCTGAACAAACGCACCGAGAACGGCATCGAGAAGAAGAGTCACCGCCACGAGCACGATTATGTCGATCAAGTAACGAAACCGATGGGGTTCGGGACTTCCTTCCGTGGCCTCAAGCTGCGTTTCCTTCATTTGCAAGAGGTACTTGTCTCAGCGCAGAACCGGAAGACTAATCTCATCCCAGCGTTCCCGGCGGGAATGTAGCCGATGGGAAATCGAGCGACATAGACGAAGCCCGAAAGGTGAGTAAGCGTTAATGCCAGACGTAGTCCTAACAACAAGGGTAGATACCAGCGGCATCGGGACTGGCATGGCCCCCGATCAAAAATGAGGTTCAGTCTATAAGTCGTAAAGTTCACCACTCTTTGAAATCGCCCTTGTGCTTGTGCGTTTCGATCGGCTCTGCAAACGCATCAACCGAAATAGAGCGGAAGCCGGATGGAGTTGCGGCTGCGATTAGCAACGGTGGGTGGGCCTAGAAGCACTGCCTCCAAAGAGGGAGCACTCAATCCATCTTCGGCGACAGAGTAAAATCTCGCGGATGCGCAATAGTGACGAAGGGGAACGGGACCGACGAATGAAGATATGAAGATACTGGCCAAACATGTGGCACAACAGCTTGAAGAACGACCATTTTGCGTCGTTTTTGAGAGTGATTTGGAGCGTTCCTGGCCAAGCAAACATATGGCGCGGGCAACACGGAAGAGCCAAATCCATCGCTTCGCCGAATCTCGGGGGTGGAATGCCACAGTTCTCGAGGGTGAGTTTGGTATAAGGGCAATATTTCAAAGGTTGGAACCGGTTGCTCTTTGATTACGAAGGCTCTCCTCATGGAACTGCTCGCCAGAGACTTAGATGCAAAGAAAGGAACGATGTCCATGAGGACGATCACGGCACGGTTCCCAGATAAGCCCGTCAAACTCGACGATGCCGAGGACCCCAGGGTTTTGACGACGCTCAAAATGATTTATGAGGGCGGCTCGCTCGACGGCAAGATCGCCGATTTACCCACACGCGACCTCTCCTCCGTCGTGATTGGCCTTCATCGGGGCAACTGGCATTTCTTTGAAACTTATAAGCGCACGATCCACGTCAATTTTCGTAACCAGCGAACGATCTTTCACTACGCGGGCCTCATTTCTAAATCCAACAAGACCTGTTGGTGGAAGAGCCTGCTCGCGGTCCTTCGCATCCGCAAACTGAAGGCCATCATAGTACCAGCGCTGACTGACTTGATTCCTCAACGGTCTCGACTCGGCGCCGTTCGTTCATTGCTCAAGTAGTAGATCGACGCCCCGGATTATCCTTACGCGGTCGCTTTTCTCTCATTTTAAGCAAAACCTTTCCTGAAATCGCGGGTTTAATTATGTCCGAGAAAAACGTATGACCTCAAAACACATATTTTCGATAAGCAGTTTTGCAGCCGTTGTGCTGAGTGCATCAGTGGCGATGGCAGCACCGCACGGCCGTGGCGGCGGGCACTCTGGTGGCGCGCGCTTCAGCGGCAGCCATTTCGGTGGCGGCGGACGCGCATGGCACGGCGGTAACTGGCGCGGACGCAATTTGAACAACTGGGGTGGCCGAAACTGGGGCGGTCGTAATTGGAGTGGCCGCAACTGGAACAACTGGGGCGGCCGAAACTGGAGCGGTCGTAATTGGAGTGGCCGCAACTGGAACAACTGGGGTGGCCGAAACTGGGGCGGTCATAATTGGCGTGGCCGCAACTGGAATAGCTGGAACAGCAATTGGCACGATGACAATGACTTCATCTTTATTGGTAGTTTTGGCTTTCCCTGGTGGGGTTGGGGTTGGGGCTCTGGTTGGGGCTGGGGCTATCCGTACGGATATTACGGTTACGGTTACCCATTTGGTTACGGGTCTGGCTATGGCTATGGAGGCTACCCATACGGATACGGGTATGGCTACAGCAATGGCTATGGAAGCTACCCATACAACGGCTATGGCTACGGATACGGTGGCAGGAGCGGGTCCAGAGTTGCCGAGCTACAGCGCCGGCTCGCTCGCGCCGGTTATTATCACGGGGCCATTGACGGCATCATGGGACCGCGAACGCGTCGAGCAATTCGCGCGTACCAACAGGACCACGGCTACGCCGGTTAACGCAAAGTTTCTTCCGGTCGCTAGTCGCTCTAGCGGGTCTTTCGACGTTTTGCTTTCCGGTGAGTCGCACCCTTTTTGCGGCGGACCAACAGCGGGTCCGGTCGTGGTGCGCCGGTAATCTGCTCAGGCTTGCCACCTATGATCGCTGCGATGCGCAGCTTGAATTCCTCGACGGTTTCGACGCGGCGCTGTTCGTTCATTGCTCAACTGGCGCTTAGTGAAACTCTATTGCCTAATTAGGGCCTAGCAAATTTGCTCTGCGATGGCCGACGCTGTTCTGACTTAGTTCTGATTATTGAAGAGCCGCACCACTTTTAGCTAGGTAACCGTTCCCGGCGGGAATCGAACCCACATTTAAATTCACCAGCGAGGATAGAACTCGTGCGCCTAGTAAAATATAACAAGTGAGAACATCATTGACATTGGCGGTTGTTCTCACTTATGTTCTCACTCATGCCTTCACTCTGGAAGCGAGAAAGATCGCCTTATTGGTTTTGCTGCTACACAAACGCGGAAGGACAACGCTTAAAGAAGTCGACAAAGCAAACGGACCGCAAAAAAGCGTGGGAAGTTTGCCTCTCCATTGAGCGAGCGGAACGATTCGCCAAAAACGGAACGCTCACCGAGCAGACTGCGACAAAGATCATTGGCGAGATCGTTGAGCGCACGACTGGTGAACCGTTCCGTAATATGGCCACAAACGAATGGTTTGACCAGTGGGTCGCTGGCAAGGTGCAAACTAAGTCAGCCGCGACGGCTGAACGCTACAGGCAAGTGAAGCGAGATTTTCTCGATTCGCTGGGTAAGCGGGCAATGCTTTCGCTTGCGCATCTTGCTCCGAAAGACATCCGCGCTTACCGAGACGCCGAACTCACCGCGGGTAAAAGCAATAAAACAGCGAATCTTTCGGTGAAAATCGTAAGCGCGGCCTTTAATGCAGCCTTGCGCCAGCACTACATCACAGCAAACCCTTGTACCGCACTAGAAAGCTTGCCGGAACAGACGGCGGAACGTTTTAATTTCACGGCAAAGCAAGTGGCGAGGCTTGTAAAGGCAGCGGAAGGCGATTGGCAGGGCGCGATTCTCTTTGCCTACTACACGGGTGCACGGCTTCGCGACGTGGCAAACATGCGGTGGGAGGCCATCGACCTCAACGCCAAGCTCATTAGCTTTATTCCGAGCAAAACAAAAAAGCACGTTACGATACCTCTTCATTCGGATCTTGAGCGTCATCTTTTGAAATCGCCTGGCATCGGAAGGGCCCTCCTCTTCCCTGCCCTAGCTGGACGAAGCACAGGAGGAAAGAACGGTTTGAGCAGCCAATTCGCAAAAGTAATGGCGCGAGCTGGAATCGAAGGAAAGATTACGCGGCACACGGCGCGAGGGCGCGCCAACAGCAGCTTGAGCTTTCACAGCCTTCGTCACTCATTTAACAGTGCGATGGCAAACGCCGGGGTCGCTGAAGAGCTCCGAATGAAGCTAACAGGTCATTCCACACGAGAGGTTCATACGAAATACACACATCACGAGCTTGAGCCCCTGCGTGCGGCCGTCGCCGCCATCCCCTCACTTAAGGTCTGACCTCACCACCTTGATTGCATTTAGCACGTTAAGCGAAAGAATGTTCTCCTGATGCTGCTCAGGCCAAACTGTCTGATGCACCGCAGCCACATCACGCACTTTGCGCGATAGCCCTAAATCGCCATCGCTTTCTCCCGCTCGCTCGGCCGCTTCAGCCGCATACTTAGCCAAGCCCAGCTTCGAGCGTTCTTTTCGTTCGCTTAGGACAGTGGCAAGCGCATCTGCTGGTGACACGGCATCTGGTGACACCCTGGTGACAGTGGTGACAGGCTTTGAGAGTGCTCGTTGGGTGGCAGCCTTCGCCGAAGTCATCCATCCCTCGCGCTTTGAGCGTTGTCGAACGGCGTCCTCGCTGATTTGCATTTGACGCGCAGCTTCACGGACACCGACTGCGACAGCCAGAACGCGCACGGCAGACCAGTCAACATTGAGGGGTTTTGGCATAATCCTTGATAATGTTCAGGTGAACAGATACCGTTCTTTAAGAAAAAAGGCAACTGATTGCGATGACGATTATCGAGAGCAAAGCGAAAAAAACCACCGTGTAAACGTGTGGGGTTGATGTCATCCCGGCGAGACATTCAATTCTCACCGAGCTGTTGCCAGCGGCATCGCCACCCGCCGGCATGGCGATCTACGTGACATTCGTGACCTTGCCCGGGGGCACACGCTACGCTTTCGTCGGAGATCTGGTCTGGGAGCTCCAAGGCCTAATCGAGCGGGAAGCGCGCCCGTGGCTTGCGAGCAAGATGATCGGTGAAGACCCGGTCGCGGTTCAAGAGTCGATGCTTCGGTTGAGCGCAATCGCGATGCGCTATCCGCAAATCGCCATCGTGCCTGCGCACGACGGACGGGGATATGCTTCTATTCCGGAATGGTCGCGCCTGACCACTCGATGAAGCCAACGTCCCCGTTTCGGAAACAGTTCATTGTGTTTGCCACGACACCCTGCTCTGGCTTATCTGTTTTTTCGTTAGACGGCATGAAACCCAACCGCTGTGCGCGTTTACTAGATCCGCCCACGCAGGGATCGGCGCGGCGTTGATCTGATTTCCGATGCCCTGCCATTCGGTCGGCTGTGGTATGCCGGGCCGGATGCGGTCGGGGACGCAATCGACTACGCAAGGTTCTACAGCGGATCACACCACGCTTTTTATTCGCGTTTACGATGCGGTCGGCAACGTGATCGAGGCGCCGTAAAGCGTGCAGGAGTCGTTGGCAGATACAATTGCCGGACTGACATTCGTCGTCGCGCCAAAGCGAACGCGTTCTGGGCGAAAACAGCCACCTCTCATACTTGTCGGGGGTGGGTGCAGGTAATTTCTGATCACGAGGTGCTTTATTTTTGGCGGGCATGGCAAATTGCTTACGCGTCGAGATTCATGGCGTGTTAGCCTGACCTGGTGCCTGCATGGTAGTGTCGCGACTGAGTCGAAAAGGGTTTTTCCATCGTGCGCGCTGATCGGTTTTGACGATTGTTAGCGTTCCTGCGGCGACACGCGAGGTTACGGCATCCTTCGGCAATGCCCCGGCTGACATTCTTTGCGCCGCATTAAAGTTGTCGACCGCAAACGGTTTGCCCGCCCGATAGCTGATTAGCATAGGACACAACACATCCCCCGGTGTTCGTCGCACGCGCTCGACACTGTCAGCCGTTGCCTGCTCCCTTATCGCGATTTCATTCTTAAATCGGCGGTCAACCAGCATCCGGATAGGCTCGAGTTCTTTTGGCACCAGCAGCCGTACGCACACCACGAGCAACAGAATCGCCTGAGCCACGGCTGGCTGAAACCGGCGCGCCAATGGCCACGAAGGAATTTGTGTGTACGCCAGGCCCAGACCTATCGCGACGGCTATTACGAGATCAAACTGAGCACTGATCCATACGCCGTCGCCGATTCTCTGCAGGAAAAATGCCGCCAACGCAACTGCGATTAGACCGCTACAAAGGCGAACATTCCGATCACGCCACATCGCACAGCCATTACAGACGCAAGCGACTAAACCGACCAACACCCATTTTAAGTCCTTATAGCTGCGAATGGCCTTTTTAACTGAATAGTGTCTCGGGGCCAAAATGTTAAGGAAGAAGTCGCGGCCGAAACTGACATAACAAATCGCAATGCCAGTCGCGATTACGACAGCTGCTATGCAGAAACATTTTAGCGCCTGGCGCCGACGATTTATCCCAAGCCATGCGAAAGCAGTCAACGGCATTGCGATGATGTTGTGCTTAACAAACCCTGCCAACGCCATCACGAGAACAGGCATGAGGTATCCTCGGTCTTTCGATCGCGCACCGAGAAACGCCAGAAAGCCGAAGGCCATAATGGCGTGACTGAGCAGTTGCGGCTCATTCATTCCGACGTACGTTCTAAAAAATCGGCTCATCATCGCTGTATAGAATGCAGCGCTGATTGCCGCAGCTGCTTGAGTTCCACCCAATCGCCTGACGCTCAAAGCGATTGCTGTCGCGATCGCTATTACGGAAATCAGAGACAACAACCTCCCAGCTAAGACGGGATCACCGACCAGCCGACCGCCTAAACCCACGATGTAAAAGGAAACAGGCGGATAATTGTTTGTGATCAGCTGAGCGGTAGACGGATAGAGCGGCATTTTACCCATGGCCGCATCGGCGAAATAAGCGTTCCATCCTTCGTTGTTTGCAATCTCGATGTTGAGAAAGGCGCGATACACGGGCCATGTAAATGCTAGGATCGCTATGGCATAGAGTAGCCACTGAAGCAGACGAAGATAGGCCGGGTCATTGCCCCTTCTCCTCTCCGACTGCTCGAGCGTGCAGTGCTCTTTGAGGATCTCATTGAGCAATGTCCCCTTCACCTGATCATAGCGCACGCTGTACGATCTCCTTTCCTTATCCCACTACCGATTCTGGATCCGGCCTGGCGACTTGCTTCAGCAGGTCAACTTAAGCGCTGTCGTGGTAGTCCGTCTAGTCAGACTAGCCTGATTTTGGTAATAGGACCTCGCCTGATCGGCGGCTGTCGGCTCCACGATTCGCAGTGCATATTAAACTCCCATCGAGCA
>DATFXC010000205.1:0-21491 GCA_035258625.1 Candidatus Udaeobacter sp.
AAAAAATAATTCTGTTCCCACAGGTAAAGCTCAGAATTGAACTCGGCCGGTAAATGCTGCTTCATCTCAATGCAAACCGATTCGGACAAAGCGTGGAGCGTCGCGATTTGATCAAGGGCCGATTCATAGAAGGCGCGGCGCACCAGCCAGCTTTCCTCACGATAACTGTAAAGGTCGCGCTCGCCAAGGTCTTCCAGCCAGATCAGACCTTCGTCTGGATCGTGAAAGTAAATCTCCGGCACACGAATTCTGTGCTTGGTAAGAAAGTTCGCGATGGTTACGTAGTGGCGATTTTCTTCCCGCTCTAGATTATATTTTACCAGAATGAGTGCCTGCTCCGCCGAGCACCGTATCCGATAGAATTTGCGGTCTGACCCACCTTTTTGGATTGGGCTGACTTTTATTTCGGCGACGTCCAATCGCGGAAAGTGCTTCCGCGTTCGTCGAAGAAGCAGGTCGGTTCTCATAAATTCAGATGTCGATGTCGCGATGGATGCCGGTGACTTTTTTTCGGGAGCGGACAATACACGCCTCCAACCGGCTTTGGGAAGCAATTTCTGCATCCGGCCACAAAATTGTGTCCTCCAGGATGGCTTCCGCGCCGACGCGGCAGTTTTGTCCGATAACCGTGCAGCCGTGCAACTTTGCGCTCGAATCGACGATCGCGCTGCTCGCCATGCATTCGGGCCATTCGCGCGTTTTGACGAAGTCCGGTTTCCAATTGTCTCGCAAGATTGTGCGGTGCACTTCGAGATATTCAGCGCGCGAAGAGATGTTGAACCATTTTCCGTCGTCCATTACTACGCCGCCGATCGTGGCGCCTTGGCCTATCCAATCATTAATGATCGGGATAAACGAGATCTTTTTGTGCGGCGGGATCCGCTGAAAAACCGCCGAGTTCCAAACCGCGACGTTGGCGAAATCGAAATTTCCCGCGACGCCGTAGCGGTTGGCGATGTCTACCACACGGTGATCGCGCAAAGCCACAGCTGAAGCCAAACCAGTATGACGCAGAGCGAGCGTCACGTCGTTGCCGCGGCGAAAGTGTTGGTCGATCAAAGGTTGAAGATTGACGTCGGTCAGAATATCGCCGCTGTAGGTCAGGAACGGCTCGCTGCCGAAATGACCTTCCGCGTTCTTAATGCCGCCGCCCGTTTCGAGCAGGTCCGGCTCGTGAACAAGCGTGACGGGAAAGTCAGCATACTCGCGCGCGGCAAAGAAAGTTTGGAACAATTCAGGATGGCGATGCGTGTTGATGACGAATCTCTTCACTCCTACGCCTATCAAATGATCGAGCGCAAAGGTAATGAGCGGCTTTTGAAAGATCGGGATGAGCGGCTTCGGCAACTCGTCGGTTAATGGACGCAAGCGCGTGCCTAAGCCCGCTGCCAAAACGAATGCCTGAGTGATTTCGTTCACGAGCAGAAAATCGAGAGATTCCTCGACTTCGCTCGGAATGACAAGCGAAGTGTTCCGTACGATTCGCTATCTCAGATAAAGCGTCCGGGTGCCGAAGTCGATGATGCCGTGGTGCCGTCGCAGCGTTTCCGCACCGAGCAACCCGGCAACCGGCGGCGATCCTTCCAACAATCCGTCGTGAATGAGTCCTTCCAGGTCTATCACGCCCACCTGCTTGCCGGTGATATTGACTGACCCGACGGTCAGTTTGCGAACGTTCGCCACGCGCACGCCGCGCTCTTTCAGATTCACGGCCGAGGAGCTATATTGCGTTTCGCGAGTGGCAATTCGCATCCGCCGGACAAACGAGCGGTGCAATAGCGTGGTGAACGAGCCCGTGTCGACCATGAGTTTTGCCGGTTCTCCATTCACCGTTCCGTTTACATACAGGTTGTAACCGTCGCTGACCTGAATCGGAACAGCGTGTAAGCCGCGCCGATTGAAACCGGGGAAGCTCCCGAGGACATTTGGATCGGTCTTCAGAATCAGTAACTGCTTTTCACAGTCCAGAACCGCTTGTGTCGGGAAAAGGATGTCTGCTCCAATGATCCCGTCGATTTGCGGTTCGTGCGCCATTCGCGCAGCGCGCGCAGAACCGCCGAGATCCACCGTGACCACCGGCTCATCAACAAGAGTCAACCCGCCGATTCGCAGTTCACGCGCGATCGCCACGTTATTGAATGCGCCATTAATTTGCACGCGTGCGGGCAAACTGGATTGAGCTGTGATCCGCTTGAGCCGAAAATATTCGCGGCGATTCAGAGCAATCGCACTCACGGGCGCACCGCTGTCGACCGTCAGCCAAGCGGGTCTGCCGTTAATGAAGGCGCGCACCAGCAAATGATTTTGTCGCGAGCGCACCAGCGGCAGTGCTTCGAACTCCGTTGTGGTCCGCGCGAAAGCGCCATGAGGCGTAGCGATGACTTCTATGACCAATGCCACAGCAGCGCACCAAACCCACAGAGACCGTCGCGTGCCGAGCAGATGATTCGAAGTCATCACGGTGGCGGGGAGATTACACGCTTCCTTTTTTCCCGTAAAACAAATTTCAGCAGCTTTTTAGGATTGCACGAAATACTGGAGTGATGATTAATTCTCCGGCAATCCACGCGGTTTCGATATGACAAGCGCAGTCACCGAAGCACCTGTAGCCGAACAAAAGCTCGTTAGGGGACTCGGCTTGTTGGACTCGACCATGCTGGTGGCTGGCTCGATGATCGGCTCAGGAATTTTCATCGTGTCGTCGATTATCGCTCGCCAGGTGGGGTCGCCAGGTTGGTTGTTGGTGGTATGGATCGTGACCGGTTTGCTCACCCTGACGGCCGCGCTTTCCTACGGCGAGCTGGCTGCGATGATGCCGAAGGCCGGTGGCCAATATGTCTATCTCCGCGAAGCGTTCTCACCACTGTGGGGATTTCTCTACGGTTGGACACTTTTCCTTGTGATTCAGACGGGCACCATTGCGGCGGTCGCAGTCGGATTCGCGCGCTATACAGGTGTGCTTATTCCGTGGGTGGCCGAGAGCAATTACATTATCGCCCCCATCCGGTTTGGCGGGTACGCGTTGTCACTTTCAACGGCACAGCTCGTTGGCCTGGCGCTGATCGGATTTCTTACATTCACGAATACGCGCGGGCTGGAGATAGGAAAGCTTGTGCAAAATGTCTTCACCACGGCAAAGACCGGCGCGCTGATCGCATTGATCGTGTTGGGCATTATCGTCGGCTTGAAGTCCGGTGCAGGCGCGGAAAACTTCAGGGACTTCTGGAGCGTGCGCGGAAACTTGCAAGACGTCGGCACAGGGCTAACGGCTGCGACTGTATTCGGACTCTTCGTCGCAATTTGCGTGGCGCAGACAAACTCTTTGTTCTCGGCGGACGCATGGAACAACATCACTTTTACTGCGGGTGAAGTAGTCAATCCGCGGCGGAACGTGCCACTCTCGCTGGCATTCGGCACGTTTCTGGTGATCGGATTGTATTTGCTCGCGAACGTCGCGTACCTCGCGACGCTTCCATTCGACGCAATCCAGAATGCGCCGAGCGATCGTGTCGCCTCCGAAACGGCGAACGTAATTTTTCCCGGCGCCGGCGCGACAATCATGGCAATTGCGATCATGATCTCGACATTTGGCTGCAATAACGGGCTGATCCTTGCGGGCGCTCGCGCCTACTATGCCATGGCGAGGGACGGGCTTTTCTTTCGACGGGTCGCCGAATTAAACAAATGCCGTGTGCCTGCATGGGCGCTCGTTATCCAAGGCATCTGGGCCGGCGCACTCGTTCTGCCACGCACGGTCAAAACTGACCCAGCCGGGAACGTGACTGGCTACGGCAATCTCTACGGCAATTTGCTCGACTATGTTATTTCAGCGGCGCTGATTTTCTATGTCTTGACAATTATCGGCATCTTTCTGCTACGTCGAAAACAGCCGAACGTGGAGCGACCCTACAAAGCATTCGGATATCCAATCGTCCCCGCTCTGTACATCCTTGGGGCGACCGTGATTCTCGTGGTACTGTTCGTGTACCAAACCGCCACGACCTGGCCAGGGCTCATCATCGTGTTGACTGGCGTGCCGGTTTATTTCTTCTGGAAATTCTTCGGAAAAAAATCAACGGCGACTTGACTTTGCGGCGCCATCCCGATTAGCACAGCGCAAGACCAATTTCGCCTATGAACTTGTTTCGACGAAAAAGCGTCACGCAACTTCAAGCCGAGGCGCTGACAGATCAGCGGCTGAAACGCGCGCTCGGAGCGACGAATCTGACAATGCTTGGTATTGGCGCGATCATCGGCACGGGCATTTTCGTCCTGACGGGCACCGTCGCGGCGCAGAACGCCGGACCCGCGGTAGTTCTATCGTTCGTGCTGGCGGGCGTAGCCTCGATTTTTGCTGCGCTCTGCTACAGCGAATTCGCGTCGCTCGTGCCGATGGCCGGCAGCGCTTACACCTACGGCTACGCAACACTCGGGGAACTTTTCGCTTGGATCATTGGCTGGGATCTGATCCTGGAATACGCTTTGGGTGCGGTCACTGTTTCCATCGGTTGGTCGGGCTACGTGGTTTCGTTTCTGCGGGACATCGGCATTCATATCCCGCCTGAATTGTCAGCGGCGCGCGGAACGCTTGTTACTTTGGCAGATGGAACGCAGGTCACGGCGATCTTCAATCTGCCAGCGGTCATCATCATCGGTATTGTCACGCTGCTGCTGGTAATCGGCATTCGCGAATCAGCGAACGTAAACAATGTCATTGTGTTTGTAAAAGTGGCAGTCGTACTGCTCTTCATCGTCGGCGCGGCTCACGCCGTTAATTCCGCTAACTGGCATCCGTTCATCCCGGCGAGCACCGGCGCGCGCGGGCATTTCGGCTGGAGCGGCGTGATGCAGGGCGCTGGGATAGTGTTTTTCGCATACATCGGTTTCGACGCTGTCAGTACGGCAGCGCAAGAGGCAAAGAATCCCCAGCGCGACATGCCGATCGGCATCATCGGCTCATTGTTAATCTGTACCGTTCTGTACATCGCGGTGTCCGCCATTGCGACTGGTATCGTCCCGTACCTGCAGTTGGACGTGCCGGATCCGATTGCCGTGGCCGCCGACCATGCAGGGGTGGGCTGGATGGCCTCGCTAATCAAACTCGGCGCCATCGCTGGCCTCAGCTCGGTCATTCTGGTGATGCTCCTGGGCCAGTCGCGGATTTTCTGGACGATGGCTGATGATGGTCTTCTACCGAAGTTCGTGAGCAGGGTTCATCCAAAATTTCGGACGCCGTGGATCACGACGATAGTCACAGGAATTGTGGTCGCCTGTTTTGCGGCGGTGTTCACGGTTCGGGAAGCTGGCAGCCTCGTTTCCATCGGCACACTGCTGGCATTCGTGATTGTTTCAATTGGCATATTGTTTCTGCGCGTGCGCGAGCCCGAGTTGCCACGCACGTTTCGCACGCCGGCGGTGTGGTTCGTCGCGCCGATGGGTGTGATATCGGCGGGTTACCTCATGGTTTCCCTTCCGTGGCTGACATGGGAGCGGCTGATTTACTGGTTTGCCATCGGCATCGTGATTTACTTCGGCTACAGCATCTACAACTCCAAACTCGGTCCTCGCAAAATTGCCGGCGAAACCGGCTGGTCACGGGCGCTAAAGATCGCCGGTGTGATCTGGATTGTGTTCGGCTCGCTGGGGTCGATTCTCTGGCTGGCGCGTTATCGCGTGGAATACATCCCTGGGCCGCTTGGCATCGTCATCGGCCTGGCGGGGTTCGTGCTCGCCTGGAGTCTTGGCGCGTTATTGAATCTGGTTGCCCAAGTGTCCGACCACACGCATGCACGGCACTTGATGATGGAATCACCGGCCAGCATGGAGAAATAAGAGAAGCCGACGAACATGCTCACGAGCCGAGGTTCGCTTCGAATCCGCCCATTGGACTGGTCGCGGATACTCGAAGCATTGCGCGGACGCGCCGCGTAAGCTTTTCGGTATCGCTCCTTTTAAAATCCCGCTGCGCGATGGCTATCTCAGCCAGCGAGAGCTCCAGCTTACGTACAAGTGTCTCCGTCGACGACCACTCGTTAGGCGAATAGCTGTTCAATGCGAAGTTTTGAAACTTCGAGACTACTTTCGCTAACGGAATGTCATTGTGCGCTCTGAATAAGTTCGCAAGCCGTTGGAAACTGAGGTGAAACGGAATGGTCGCCAGATCAACATCAGCAATTTCAGCCCATCCTCCAGGCGGCATCTGAATCTCAGCTGACATCGCGACAGAATGCCAGGTGTCGGCTGGCTGAAAATAACCGATTTCAACACGGTACGAGTCGTGCTGCCTCGATGTCGTTATGTAATGCACGGCGTTCATAGGTTCGACGGCTACTTTTTGTTCGACATCGCCTCCGGCAATCAAGCGAAGATGGACTTGTCGGTCCGCCGGCAAAACTTTTTGAAACACGGTTCTCCAGTCGATGTTCCAGCTAGCGAAGATGGTGCGCGCATCCCGTGCGATCGCGAATAGCATTGGTCGGCCGTGTACAGGTGGCAGGCAGATGGGATCGGCGACATCAGGTGGTGGCTCCGCTGCGGTAAGACGCGCAAGCGGTGCCCTGCTGATCTTGAAAGCGCCATGCGATTTCGATGTTCGCCCGTTGCGTTTTGCTTTTCTTTTCGCCATTCTTGAACAACGTCGCGCAAATCAATTAAAGGCCAACTGCGAATTGTTGCACACGTTGGACACTAGGATAAGAAACATGAGCCCAAAAGTTGTGGAGTTTGAGAAGGTTTTCGATCGCTGCGAAAAGCTGCGGGCTTCGGGGAAGAAGATAGTAGCCACGAACGGATGTTTTGACCTGCTGCACGTTGGGCACGTGCGGTATTTGCAAGCTGCACGCGGACTGGGTGATTTTCTGGCGGTCGGTTTGAATGGTGACCGTTCGGTTCGCGAGCTAAAGGGAACCGGACGTCCGATTACAACTGAGCGTGATCGCGCAGAGATTCTTGCCGCGTTGGAATGCGTAGATCTGGTCACGATTTTTCCACAAACTCGGGCCACCAAGTTTCTCGCCGCGGTCCGCCCTTCTGTTTATGTCAAAGGCAGCGATTACACCTCAAACACCCTAGATGAAGAAGAGCATGCAATTTTGAACAAAATCGGAGCCGAGATTCGCCTCATTCCCTTTGAGACAGGGTATTCAACTTCCGGATTAGTTGAGCAGATTTGTAAGAGCAGGAGTTGAGGAAAACTAAGTGACTTAGATGAAACGGCTGCGAATCGGAATTCTCGGGTCGGGAAAAGGAAGTAATTGCCGGGCGATTTTCGAGCGCATTCGGTCAGGCGATGTCGCTGCCGAAGCGCGCGTCGTGGTTTCGGATGTGCTTGATGCGCCGATCCTTGACATCGCGAGAGAGTTTGGTGTGCCGAATGCGTATTTGCCGCCGGGCAGATTTCGGACGCGCTTGGAACCGGAAATAGAAGAGCAGCTCCTGCAAATGTTGCGCGATGCAGGTGTCGAACTCGTTGCTCTCGCCGGTTTCATGCGCGTCTTGCATGAACCAATGCTGAAGGCGTTCCCACGCCGCATCATCAACATTCACCCATCTCTCCTGCCTAAGTTCCCCGGGCTCGAGGCGTGGAAACAAGCTCTTGCGGCGGGCGAAAAAGTGACCGGCTGCACGGTGCATTATGTTGACGAAAAAATCGATCACGGGCAAATCCTTGCACAACGAGAGGTGACAATCTTGCCCCACGATACACCTGAGAGTTTGCATGCTCGGATTCAAGTCGTTGAACACGAGCTATACCCGGCGGTTATCGCTGAACTCTGCGAAAGATATTCCGAAGAAAACCGGTAATTGAAGTTGGCGCGATAAATTGAATATGTGAACTAGGTCGCTATGGCTGTTCAGGCTTCGGTTCACGCTTGAGCAGTTCTTCCAAGGCAACAGCGGGTTTTTTCTGCTCGTAGAGGATCGCGTACACTTGATCGATAATAGGCGTGGCAACACTCGACCGCCGCGCGCATTCGCAGGCGCTTCGCGCTGTCGGAATGCCTTCCGCGACCATTTTCATCGACGCGCTAATTTCCGCTAACCGTTCACCTCGCCCGAGGCGTTTCCCGACGCTGTGATTGCGGCTCCGCTCGCTGTAACAAGTCAATATCAGATCACCCGCGCCGCTTAGTCCATAAAAGGCATTCGCCATCCCACCCATCGCTTGCCCCAACCTAACGAGCTCCGCCATCGACCGAGTTACCAGTGCTGCTTTGGAATTGTCGCCTAGTCCCAGACCGTCGCTAATTCCCGCCGCGATGGCGAAGACATTTTTCAGTGCACCACCCAGCTCGATGGAAGTCACATCCCGGCTAGTGTAGATGCGGAACCGCGGACTGCCTAACGTGCGCTGCAGATTCGCTGCGCAAGCGCCATCGTCACAGCCAATGACGGTCGCGGTCGGGAGATTTTTGGCGACTTCGGCCGCGAGGTTCGGGCCCGATAGCACCGCGATTTTATTCTCCGGAAAAATCTCGTGCAGGATCTCGCTCATTCTCATCCCGGTGCGATATTCGATTCCTTTTGTGCAAGTCAACAATGTGGCCTGCGTATCGCTAAACATCTCTCGTAGACGCGTCGCGATCTCACGCAACGCCGTCGACGGTGTCACGAGGACGATCAGATCAGCGCCCGCGCAATCGTGTAGCTCGGAGGTCACATAGACTGAGGGAGGAAGCTTAAACCCAGGAAGGTAGTCGGTGTTTTCGCGCGTCTTTTGCATTCGTGCGATCCGACCCGCATTGTGACCCCAAAGAAAAACTTGCCGATCACCATTCGCCCACAAACCCGCTAATGCCGTTCCCCAGCCGCCGGCGCCTATGATCGCTGTCTTCGCAATTCTCACCTTCGAGTAAAGCGGGGTTCGGTGCCGCGCATCAGCCGGGAAAGATTTGAACGGTGGCGCCAAATCACAACTGCTGCGACGCAGACCGAAAAGTAAAATATTACCTTGGCGTTTTCATTGCCCCAGCTAATGACCGATATGACAATGGGCAGCACGACTGCAGCTGTCACTGAAGCCAGCGAAACGTAGCGTGTCACCCAGAACACGAATATCCAAATTGCAACACCTATGAGGACCGCAATGGGCATCAACGCGAAAAGTGCTCCGGCAGCAGTGGCGACGCCTTTTCCGCCCTTGAATTTAAGCCATGGCGGATATGAATGCCCCAGAACGCTACACAACGCCGCGATCACTCCAAATGCTTGGGGCGAGTTCCAATCCGGCGGCGGACTCGTTGCGATCAACATAGAGAACTTTACCGCCGCGAAACCCTTTAAAAAATCTAGCGCAAATACTGCGTAACCATATCTCTTACCGAAGACGCGCACGACGTTTGTGGCGCCAACATTACCGCTGCCAACTTTCCGGATATCGATTCCTGCAAATTGACCGGCCAGATAGCCGAAAGGAATCGATCCCACCAGATAGCTGCCAACTAAGACCACGGCCAATGTGACCATCGGACCTTCATCTAGTTCTGTCCCGAGTTCTTTGCCATTGTTAGTCTATCTGCTAAGTTATTCTTCATCAACCAAATAGATATAATCGAAATATCAGCTGGAGTAATTCCGCTGATCCGTGCTGCCTGGCCCAGTGAGCTTGGTCGCAAAGTCGATAGCTTTTGTCTCGCCTCAGACCGCAAACCGACAATTTTCGTGTAATCGAGTCCATCCGGAATACTCTGCTTGAGTTTGCGCTCGAGCTTTTGATTGTCCGCCGATTGACGTGCTGCATATCCCTCGTATTTGAAGTCCGTTTCGAGCAGCTCCCAAATGTACCAAGGAACAGCCGAAAGGAACTCAGGAGGCAAATTCTTGATGGCAAAATCGGGCCGCTTCAGGAGTTGTGAAACCGGAACTCCTTGCAACTTGGTTCCCATAGCCAAGGCGCGGGTTTCCTCAAGAATGTTCATTTTCTCTTGGAAACGACGATATCTGATTTGGCTGACCAACCCGGATCTAAATGCCGCTGGGGTCAATCGCTGATCGGCATTGTCGTGTCGCAGAGACAATCGATCCTCAGCGCGGCTTGTGAACATGCGATACGGTTCCTCAGTTCCTTTGGTGACAAGATCATCAATTAGGACGCCGACGTAGGCTTCTTTCCTGCTCAATACAAATGGCTGACGGCCTTGGAGCTTTAAGGAGGCATTAGTTCCAGCGATTAACCCTTGGGCTGCGGCCTCTTCGTAGCCCGAAGTGCCGTTAACTTGGCCGGCAAAGTAGAGTCCGCTAACCAGCTTAGATTCCAGCGTGTGGAAAAGTTGTGTCGGCGGGAAGTAATCATATTCGACGGCATAGCCTGGGCGCATAATTTCGGCGTGCTCAAGACCCGGGATTGAATGGAGGAATTGAACTTGGACTTCGTACGGCAGACTGGTCGAGATTCCGTTTACATAGTACTCGCTCGTGTGTCGTCCTTCCGGTTCGAGAAACAGCTGGTGTGAAGCTTTGTCTGAGAATTTGACGACCTTATCCTCAACAGACGGGCAATATCGCGGTCCAGTCCCTTGAATTCGGCCTGTATAGAGTGGCGATCTGTGCAAATTAGCCCGAATAATCTCGTGGGTCTTTTGAGTGGTGTGAGTGATCCAGCAGGGCAATTGTTCCACGTGGAACTTGCCGTCGTAAACGCAGTTCAAGGTAAACACCTCGCCTTTACCAGTGCCGATCTCTTCGGGATTGAAGGCGAAAATCGGCGGCGGTTCATCGCCGAGTTGAACCAAGCAAGCCGAGAAATCGATCGATCGTGCGTTGAGCCGACAAGGCGTGCCCGTTTTGAACCGGCCTACTTGAAAGCCTAGCTTCCGCAGGTTTCCGCTCAGGCTTGAGCAGGCGTCTGCCATCCGGCCGCCGGGCTTGCTATTCTCTCCCACGTGCAAAAGACCGCTCAAAAATGTGCCGGACGTGATCACAACCGTCCTAGCGGTAATTGCGACCCCAATGTCGGTCTCAACGCCAGCTACTGATGCATCGTCGACAAGGATGCCCGACACTGTCGCTTGCTTGATATCGAGATTCTGTGCCTGTTCCAAAATCGCTTTCATTCGAAATTGGTAGGCCTTTTTGTCGCACTGAACTCGCGGTGCACGCACCGATGGGCCCTTTCTCTGGTTAAGCATTCGAAACTGTATGCCAGTCGCATCGGCGTTGAGACCCATAGCTCCTCCCATCGCGTCGATCTCGCGCACCATATGTCCTTTGGCCAATCCGCCTATTGCCGGGTTGCACGACATTTGCCCAATAGTGTCCAAGTTTTGGGTTAACATAAGCGTCCGGCAGCCAATTCGCGAGGCGGCCAGTGCCGCTTCGATTCCGGCATGACCGCTACCTACTACCACTACATCGTAGTCTCGTGCAATGTTAAACATAAACCAAAAATATTCAGATATTTATATTCGTAATACTCGACGCTCCAGGCCGGGCTTTTGATGCCTCGCGGGCCGCTCTTTCTGGTCCTTGGAGAACCTGATACGCAAGGCGACCCAGCACGACGAATAGCAACACGGTAGTCACAAATGCGCCGCCCCAGATCCAATACTCGACCGTGTGTGGATAACTTTTGCCGCGCATGATCCTCACTGCAAATTGCCCCAGTGTGCCAAGGTACGCGTAGAAGAAAAGCCCAGGCACTCTCCCGATCGAGGCCCAAAGCATATACGTCCTGAACCGAATTCGCGTCAGCCCATAAAAGTAGTTCAGCAGGCTGGTAGGAAACAGCGGATGCAATTGGCTCAGGAGAATTATCTTCCAGCTCGCACGTTCCACGGCGGGACCAAGCGCCTTCAATGTCGGATTAGCTGCGAGTTTTCGCCTGAACCAGCGCCTCGCAACGAAACGACTCAGTGCAAACGAAATTGCAGTGGCCACAATGTTACCTGCAAGCACAATCAAAAATCCCCACCACAGACCAAAGAAAAAACCGCCTCCTACAGCAAGGATGCCGCCCGGCAGGAGAAGGATACTACAAGCTGCAAAAAGCAACGGGTAGCAAATCCCAGCCCAAGCGCCCCAGCTCATTACACGCTCCTGGAAGGCTGCGATGAAACTGACAACCGGAAAGAAGCGAGAAAGCGCCACAGCAAGTGCAATCCCACACACGATCGCTGCAGCCTGCCAGAGAATTACCCGCGGGAAACTCAGCATTTTTAAATTGTGCGCGCGCCAACCAATCTGCGCAAATTCCAACACCTTCATGTAAGGGCCTTTAACCATGCCCAAAAACGCGCAGGGACTCGGAAGTTGGAGCAGACGGTATTGCTCTCCAGAGCTACACGCTCGAAACCTGCACGTTCCGTCGACGCGCACTCCCGAGGCTGTCGAAGATTACCCGCGTGGCGTCCGAGCGGTTAAGGGTGTAGAAGTGAATACCGGCGACGCCACTTTCCAGAAGATCGTGACATTGTTCCAATGCGTACTGAATCCCGACGCGCCTGACCATTTCCGGATCGGTTTGGCAACGTTGAAGAGCGCGCAGAAGCTTCGCAGGGAAACGCGTGCCGCCCGCCAGCTCGGCCATGCGTTGTAGTCCACCGATCGAGGTAATCGGCATGATTCCGGCGATAATCGGGATATGAATGCCAGCGAGCGCGCAGCGCTCCCGAAAATCGAGAAAATCGCGATTATCGAAAAATAGCTGTGTGACAATGTAATCGGCGCCGGCGTCCACTTTCGCTTTGAAGTAATCCATCTCGATCAATCGATTCGGCGTGGCAGGATGTCCCTCGGGAAAGCCAGCGACTCCAATCCCGAAACCACGGCGATCGGGATGCGCGCCGGACTCGTTGAAGCGGCGGATGAATTTTACCAGATCGATTGCGTGCTGAAACGAGTCACGCGATTTGTCGTAAGCAATTCCGGCCGGCCTGTCGCCACCGAGGGCAAGAATGTTTCCAATCGCAGATTTGGCGTATCGGAGCAGAATCGCTTCGATTTCGTCTTCGTTGTGGCAGATGCAGGTGAGGTGTGGAATCGGATCCAGCTTTGTTGTGTTTTGAATACGCTGAACAAGGTCGTGGGTTAATTCACGCGTCGAGCCGCCGGCACCGTAAGTTACGCTGACAAAATCCGGCACGTACGATTCCAAATCGCGAATCGTCCGGTAGAGAGTCTCGGCCGCCTCAGGAGTTTTAGGAGGGAAAAACTCGAACGAAATCGTGGGAGAATCGCCTCGCATGATTTCGATGATGTGCATGATTCCGCCATTACCTTCGTTCCTGCCGCGCCTTTAGGTCAACTCCATCCAGACACGTTTTCAGCTGCGTAACCATGATCTGAAGCGGACCAGCGACTGCGATACGCTTCGCGGAATACTCGAGCGCGAGCGACGCGTTTCCAGCCGCTGCAACTTCAAGGAGAAGTTGAGAGCATGAGAGTTGATGTTTGGTAACGCGCCGGATTTAATGCCGATTCAGAGGAGCGTGTGTACGGAATGAGACTCGCAACCTTATGCAGTGTGTTTGCGATAACAATTTGCCGTCTCTGGGGCGCAGATAATCGCGATTGGGTGCAACGTCAGAATGTCCCTGTTTGGGTCGTTCAACTGTTTTCGGCGAAGAAGCTCGACGCGCAATATGAGTTCGCTTTTTCCGTGAACCCGTTCTATCTCCGCGGCGATTTCAACGGCGACGGGAAAAGCGACATCGCCATTCTGGTAAGAAACAAACAATCGGGCAAGATCGGGATCGCCATCTGTCACGCTGTAAGAAACGAGATCTTTTTTGTGGGCGCCGGGACAGCTGTCGGCAACGGGGGCGATGATTTCAGTTGGATGGACGTCTGGCAGGTCTATCCGAGACCTGCCGTCTCTGGCGGCACAAATTCAGAGACCAAGCTCGTTGGCGAGGCGTTGCTGGTCGAAAAGAGCGAATCAGGAGGCGGCCTGATTTGTTGGGGCGGGAAAAATTACAGGTGGCAACAGCACGGCGACTAGGTTCGCTTTTTCGGGGCGAGTGCTCCACCGCGTTCGTTTCACTTTGAGAAGCGGAGATTATTTTGGTGAACGCGTGTCGGCGTGCGTTTTGACTTCGCGCCTCTGCCTTTCCACTACGCGGCGCAGTTCGCGCTCCATGGTTTTGAACGCGTCGTGAATTACTTTTTTGAGGAGTTCGTGAGTACCGTTATCCATCTGCCTTTCATCGGCCACCAGCTCGTGCCGCGGCGCCACGGTGACGTCGATACGGCACCTGTAGGGATTTCCTTTATGATGGGTGTGATTGGTTTGCTCAATGGCAACGTCACAGCGGTTGATGTGATCGCAAAATCTCTCGAGTCGTGCTGCATACTCCAAAACGAGATTGTCGGTCTGGTCAGATTTTTCCAGACCCCGATAGGATATCTTAATAGGCAGTTGCATAATTATTTAGATACTACGGCGCTACTCGCCGTTGAGGGAACGAAAATTTCGACCCGCATCAGGTTCAAATTTGCTGCAATGAACGGAAATGGTTGATCAATTTTGCCGTGTCCACCTTCACCAAATCCGACTTCACGTGCTCGACGATTCGTTGCCGCACAGCGGCAGGCAAGAGACCTACGATTGCCGCATGTATTTCCGCGGGCGCGGCGAACGACCAACCGTCCTTTCCGTTTTGCGAAACAATTTTCACGATTTGATCGGCCAGCTCTTTTTGAATTCGCCGGTCCATTTCGGTGAGCAGTTGCGTACGCTCGGCGATGGACGCCGGTCCGCGGTGGGCGCCCGCACCATCCGTCACCGGAAAGCGCCCGGCCAAATCGCTCAGTTTATCCACGAGTCTACCGTGCGCGTCAGTGATGTTGAAAGCTTGTACGAGCCGCAGGCTTGGTCCGCGCGTCGGCGTCTCAGTCACCCGATATGCCTTCAAGCTGCCGCGATCAGTGACGATCAGAAGAGAACTCGGTGTCATGGCAATCACTGGCGGCGCGCGACCGCGCACATGTCTGCTATCTCTATAAATAAAATCGTTGCGCGTTGCAACATCGCGTTTGCTCGAAGTTCTTTTCGGAAACAATACGCGCTAGCCACTGCGTCCCGCGCGTTCTTCCTCCGCGGTCAACTGTGGAAATTCGACACGCCGCTTCCTCCAAGATTCCTCGCGAGCCTGAGCTTGCGTGCCGCTGATCAGTTGAAGCAGACAACAAGCGCGCCCGCCTAGATCGACATCATCACCAGAGGCGAATTTTTTCGGCTCAGCCAGAAAACCATCCGCGTGGCTTGTGTCGAGGATCAATTGCCATTCGAGATGTTCCTCACCTGGCAAGACAAACGGGATCGGCTCATGGTGCGCATTGATCAGCAGCAAAAAGGTGTCATCACGAATCGGTTCACCTTCGAAATCGAGCACGTCGGTCGCATCGCCACTTAGCAGCATACCGAGACAGCGCACAAACCGCGATGTCCATTGTTCCTCGCTCATCTGGTTGCCGCCGGGATTGAACCACATCACATCTCGAATCTCGGATCCCGAAATGCGGCGACCTTTTAAGAACTTCGGGCGCCGAAAAACGGGATGCTCATTTCGCAGTCGGATCAATTTTCGGGTGAACTCAAGAAATTGATTCTGCTTGTCGTCACGCTGCCAGTTGAACCAACTGATCTCGTTGTCCTGGCAGTAAGCGTTGTTGTTGCCGTTTTGAGTCCGGCCCCACTCGTCTCCGCCGCACACCATCGGCACGCCTTGGGAAAGAAACAAAGTGGTAAGAAAATTCCGGCGCTGCCGGTCACGCAACGCATTGATCTGCGGATCGTCGGTGGACCCTTCCACGCCGCAGTTCCATGACTGATTATTGTCGTCGCCGTCGCGGTTATTGTTGCCGTTCAGCTCGTTGTGCTTTTGGTTGTAGCTGACCAAATCAGTTAGTGTGAACCCGTCATGTGCTGTGACGAAGTTAATGCTCGCATAAGGCCGTCGGCCGTTATGTTCATAGAGGTCGGGGCTCCCAGTCAATCGATAGGCCATTTCGCCAATGCGCCCCTCGTCGCCTTTCCAAAAACTGCGGACCGAGTCACGATATTTTCCATTCCATTCGGAATAGAGGACCGGAAAATTGCCAACCTGATAGCCCCCATTGCCGACGTCCCACGGCTCTGCGATTAGCTTTACCTGCGAGAGCGCCGGGTCCTGCTGAATCACTTGGAAAAACGGATGAAGCTTGTTGAACCCCGCGTGATTGCGCGCCAGGGCGGAAGCGAGATCGAACCGAAATCCGTCCACGTGCATCTCCAGCACCCAATACCGCAAACTATCGGTCACCAGTTGTAGCGTGCGCGGATGAAGCAGATTGAACGTGTTTCCCGTGCCGGTAAAATCGAGATAGAAGCGGGGATTCTCCGGATGCATCCAGTAATAGGCGAGATTGTCGATTCCGCGAAAACACAGCGTCGGCCCAAGGTGATTTCCTTCCCCAGTATGATTGTAAACCACATCGAGGATCACTTCGATGCCGGCTGCGTGCAGACTGCGCACCATTGTCTTGAACTCGGCGACCTGTTGGCCCATTTGCCCACTACTGGAGTATTCGCTATGCGGTGCGAAAAACCCGATCGTGTTATAGCCCCAGTAGTTCGTTACGCCGCGATCGACCAAGAGTTTGTCGTCGATGTGCGCGTGCACGGGGAGTAATTCCACCGCCGTCACACCAAGTTTCTTGAAATACTCGATCGCAGGCGGGCTACCCAGGCCTGCATAGGTGCCGCGCAACTGCTCAGGCAATTCACGGCAAAGTTTGCTGAAACCTTTCACGTGCACTTCGTAGATCACCGACTCGTGCAGCGGAATGGCCGGCCTGGCGTCACTCTGCCAGTCGAACTGGGTATCGATTGCGACCGACTTCGGCACGCCCCACGCATCGTCGCGAAAGTCCTGAGTCAAATCTTCCTTCTTATCGCCAACCACATAACCGAACATTTCATCTGCCCAGCTCACCTCGCCGGCGATCGCTTTCGCGTAAGGATCGAGCAGAAGTTTCGAACTATTGAAACGCAGGCCGCGCTCGGGATCGTACGGCCCAGAGACGCGAAAACCATACAACTGTCCCGGCCGCGCATCGGGCAGAAAGAGGTGCCAGACTTGATCAGTGTGCTCCGTGACCGGAATCCGCACGTTTTCTTCGGTTGCCTCGACGCTGTCGAACAAACAAAGCTCAACGCCGGTCGCGTGCTCGGAAAAAATTGCGAAGTTAACCCCATTACCCATCCATGTTGCGCCCAGCGGATACGGCTGACCAAGAAACGTTTTTACCCGAGTCATAAACGCGCCGCGCATTTATGCGGCATTGAGCCGATATTGGCAACGACGAATGGCCGATCGGTTCGTCGCCAAGGCGTCAAAACCTCACCCACATGAATCGTCAGATCATTCTCGCCGCCTTGATCGTAATTTGCGCTTTGGCGGTTTACTTGTATGCACATCACAATTGGAATGCATTGCCCGCCGGAACAACGATTGATCACATCGTCGTGGAAAAATCAGCGCGCAGAATGTCGATCTTTCGCGAAGGCGAAAAGATTAAGACCTACCGGATCGCTTTGGGTCGGAACCCGGTGGGCGCGAAGCAGCAAGAAGGCGACATGAAAACACCGGAAGGAATCTACACGATCGATAGCAGAAATCTGCAAAGCAGCTTCCACCTCGCGCTGCACATCTCTTATCCGTCGGACGAGGACGACCAGCGCGCGGCTGCGCGCGGTGTCCCAGCTGGTTCTGACATCATGATCCACGGGATTCGAAACGGACGCGGCTGGATTGGCGCGTTCCATCGTTGGAGTGGTGATTGGACCGCCGGATGCATCGCACTGACCGACGAAGAGATCGAAGAACTCTGGCGCGTTACACGGGACGGCACGAAGATCGAGATCCTTCCCTAAAGCTCCTCGAGCACGCGTCGCGCTTTTTCTACATCCGACGGTCGCAGGATGATCAGGCCTTTGTCGGCTTCGCGACCGGCGGCGAGATAGGTGTATTCTATATTCACCTCGGCTTCGGCCAGGCGATTCGCGATTTTCGCCAGAACTCCAGGTTCGCTTGCTGTTTCGATCGTGAGCACGTCCGTCTCAAGCGCGAGCACGCCGGCTTCGCCCAGGAGCATGAGTGCCTTGGTGGGATCGCTCACCACCATGCGCACAACGGTATGATCGACGGTATCGGAGGTGGCCAGCGCGTATATGTTGATTCCGGCGTTGGCCAACGCCTCACACACGCGCGCAAGTGCGCCGGGACGATTCGCAAGGAAAACTGCTAGCTGAGTGGCCATTCCAACGGAGAGCTTCGGATGTGTGTTCATGCCGCTTCAAACTGATGCTTGGAAGCGCTTCTGACAACCAGGGAAACTGGCCTGGCAACGGATTCGAAAATGGAACACTGAATGAAATGAACTCCCTGCCTTTCGTTCCATATTGGGCCGTTGAATGTTGGATGTTCGGCGTTCTGCAGTAAGAAAGTTGAATAGCACTTTGTCGGGATGACCACACTTGCGCAGCCTGCTACCGTTAAGTCTGCACCACCGAAGCGTACCATCGGCTTCGTCACTGCGTGCTCGATCGTGATTGCCAATATCATCGGCACCGGTGTCTTCACTAGTCTTGGTTTTCAGTTGACCGACATTCAATCAGGGTTCGCGTTGCTAATGCTCTGGGTAGTAGGCGGAGTCGCGGCGCTATGCGGCGCGCTCTGTTACGGGGAGCTCGCCGCCGCGCTGCCGCGTTCCGGAGGCGAATACCATTTTCTTTCGCAAATTTATCATCCGGCGTTTGGCTTCATGGCCGGATTCGTGTCCGCCACGGTTGGGTTTGCCGCCCCAGTCGCGCTCGCCGCCATGGCGTTTGGAAAGTATTTTAACGGAGTTTTCGGGGTGGGTTCGCCGGTTGCTCTTTCGTTTGTCGCTGTTTGGATAGTGGCAGCATTTCATCTGGGGAATCTGCAAGTCGGCAGCGCGTTTCAGAATGTTTCTACGCTGGTGAAATTACTTCTTATCGGCGCGATGATCGGCGGGGCTCTCTTCGTTCCATCAAAACAGCCTCTCAGTTTTTTGCCTGTAGCCGGCGACAAAGCCTCCATCCTCAGCGGGGCATTCGCGGTTGCTCTGGTTTACGTGATGTATTCCTACTCCGGCTGGAATGCGGCGGCTTATATCACCAGCGAAATTAAGCGACCTGAGAAAAACGTGCCGCGCTCATTGCTCGCGGGGACAGGCGTAGTGATCCTGATTTATGTGCTGCTTAACGGCGTCTTCCTCGCGACGACGCCTGCTCAGGAAATGAAAGGGCAGCTTGAAGTGGCGTTGGTCGCGGGGAAACATATTTTTGGCGAAAATGGTGGGCGCTTTGCCGGTGCAGTCATTTGTCTCGGATTGATTTCTGCAATCAGTTCGATGACGTGGATCGGGCCTCGCGTTACGATGTCCATGGGTGAAGATCACTGGCTGCTGCGACTGCTTGGCCGCAAAAACCAACACGGTATCCCGAGAAACGCCGTTCTCCTGCAACTGCTCATCGTGAATTTACTTTTGCTGACTCAAAGCTTCCAGGACGTGGTGCGCTTCACTCAATTCAGTTTGCTGCTTTGCTCGTTGCTGGCTGTGCTGGGCGTGATCGTGCTTCGTTGCACACGTCCGGGACTGACGCGGCCCTATCGAGTTTGGCTTTACCCGTTTCCTCCTGTTCTTTTTTCGCTCATCACAATTTGGATAATGTTTTATCTGTTGCGCTCCCACACCGCGGAATCATTGGCAGGTCTGGGCACGGCGCTGTTGGGCCTGCTGCTCTATTTTTGCGCAGGAAAACGTCCTGATCGCTTGCGATGAAAGTAAATTGCACCGCGCTATCGATAATTGTCGGCGTCGTAACCACACTTCCGGTCTACGCCCAGCAGAATCTCGAAATCGCGCCTCGCGCGATCCCGGTGAACGCCGGACCTAACGACGTCGCGCGGTTTCTCGCCGGAATGCCGGTGCCGGAGAATTCCCCGCTCGCACCGCTGATGCGCAATACGGCGTGGCAGGCGCACGCCACATTTTTCGAGGAGCAATTCTCAAAACTCAATCTTCGACAGCTTCAGAAACTGCACCCCTGGCAGACGACGTATCTCCCGGAATGCCTGCAGCCTGTGCCTGTGGTGTTTTACATGTTCAGCGGCCCCGATTTTTTGTATGTGGACCAATTTTTTCCAAGAGCTGCGGTGTATGTGCTCTGCGGGAAAGAATCTCTTGGCCCGCCACCCGATCCGTTGCGCATCGCGAACTTGTCCGGTGCGCTGGGAAATCTGGAGAACGCGATGAAGTCTTCGCTCAGCACGACTTACTTCATCACCAAAGACATGAAAGCCGATCTGCACGAGCAGAACTTGAACGGCGTCGTGCCGATTCTTTACGCTTACATGGCTCGCGCGGATAAATCGATCACCAACGTTGCGTTCGGCTCGCTCGGCAGCAGCGGCGTCTTTGAAGAAGCTGCGCCGGGCAAAAGAGGCGGAGGAATTCTCGGTGTGCGCATCCGCTATTCAGACAATCAATCGGAAAATACACAGACGCTGTATTATTTCACTACCGATATTTCTGACGGCGGCATCAAAGGGACTCCGGGTTTCTTGAAATTTTGTCAGCGGCTAGGCACCGGCGCGAGTTTTCTCAAGTCGTCGTCGTATCTGCTGTTCGAAAACGGCTTCGCCACGATCCGCAATTTCGTTCTCGATCACAGCCGCACGATTGTGCAGGACGATTCAGGAATTCCGCTAGCGTACTTCGACCCTAACAAGTGGAGTCTGCGCTTTTTCGGGGTTTATCTGGGCCCCATCGAGCTCTTCAAACAACACTATCAGCCGCGCCTGCGTGAACTGTTCGCGCAAACCAATCCGCCGCCGCTCGACTTCGGATTCGGTTACCGCTGGAATTACAAGGAAGCGAATCTGATCGTGGCTACGCGCAAGTAGCGTCGCAACTTCGCCGCTAAAACCTGCGGAACCACGAGTACGGAAAGTCGTCTCCTGGGCAATCCGTGGGCCAACGCGGCGGATTCATTTCGCGGTGTGGCTTCACAGGGATCGTGCCGCGCTCGGTCTTGCCGCAGCGGTCGCGCAGATAGCGAATGAGTTCCTCACACGCGTCGAGTTGTGCGCGCGTCGGCTGGTCCCGATTGAAATCGCCTACCAGACAAATGCCGAGCGAGATGTTATTCAGATAATCACTGTGCACATGGCCACCGTTGATCTGACGCCGCCACCGGTCGCCGACCTCGATCTGGCCGTTACCGGTTGATGTGCCGTTGCCGATTACGAAATGATACGCCAGCCCGTTCTGCATCCGGCGAACATGTCGATGGTAGTAGTCGAAAACCCGCGCATTGCCCTGCCGCGTGCCGCTGTTGTGCACGACAATGAATTGCCAACGACGACGTTTCACCGGCGCGCGCCGGATTGATTCGATTACGGAGCTTGTTAGGTAACGGTAATTGACTGGACGACTCCACGGCCAGAAACCGACTCGGCGCGGCGGCGGTGATGGTGGAGGTTCGA